>JBCBJE010000774.1:0-3035 GCA_038523735.1 Cyanobacteria bacterium J06626_18
CATTTATGATGCTGATTTTCAGCATCATAAATGTAATCAAATAGATAAAAATACGTCATCATTGAACCTGTGACAAATAATCGATCAACCCGCCCACGAGGAAACATATAATCATTCACTAAAGAATGTGCTTTTAAGAGATGTTTTCGCGGTAGTCCGAGCTGTTCATACAATCCGTTTCGCTCAAAGTATCGGCTCAGCTTCTCAAGCGTATGCGCTGAGTATGGACTCATACATTCATTGAAATCTATATAAATCGCTGTCAAGGAAATTTGAGGATTCATGTCTTCTTTAGTGTTTATTGCGATTCTGTAGGTGGCAGTTACCTGGTTAACTGGCAAAACTTTTTCGGCAGGCGGTTGAAACCACGCCTATGGCAACCAAACCTGCCTCCGCAGGTTTCCAAAACCCTTGGTACAACCAGTCCACGCAGGTGGACTTGCTATCAGCCGACGTGACTTCTAGTCGCCGACTGCTTGGTATGGGGCGATCGCACTTGGTATTTATGAGAAGTGCGATCGCAGTCCTCACGGAATTAACTCACGACGAAGGCAAGTTGCTTGGGATGTATGCGGACTAATCGAGCTGCCACGATATGGTGCGCAGTTTGTTTTCGTCATCCCGTACGGCAGTCAGCAAAAACCCGCGCCCGCCACGATAAAAGTGAGAAGCTGCAATGCGGCTGACCTGACCGGCGATATCGGTTCCCACCCGCTCGATTTGTCCGTTGCTCTGCACTTTGTAAGCGATCAGGCGTAAGATGCCTTCGCTATCTTTGACGGAAGCAATAACCTGTCCCCCTTGAACTGCGGTGAGAGCGACGATGCTGACTGATCCTGCAGCGATCGCATCTTGGCGTTCGATCTGGCCATTGGCATTAACCTGCCAGGTAATGAGCTGCAGATTCCCATCTTCGTTACTGAAGGCGGTTACCACAATGTCTTTGCTCGCGATGCGCGCCCGCACACTGTTCAGCTCTCCTTTAATAACGCCAGCCTCAGCCTCACCTCGACGCGCGAATGTTTTGGCCGCTGAATCGAAGGACCACGCAATCAGCTTGAGTTGGCGATCGCTCCCCGTCGTCGCGCTCACCACCCCATCGAAGTCGGCACGGGTTGTGGTCACGGCGATATCCCGAACCGCACCCGCGTCAATATCGCCACGGCGGATAATGTTCAGAGAGGGAGTCACTTCCCAGGCGATTAACTTCAAGTCATCCTCAAGCCCGCGGGTGAGCGTAATCACCCCTTTGCCATCAGGAAAAGGCGTCACAGCAATATCCTTCACAGGGCCAGCGACGGCATCGCCGCGGCGCGTCACTTGACCATTGTTGGATATATCCCAAGCGATCGTCTTCAGGTTGCCATCGGCATCGCGAAAAGCCGTGACCGCATCGGCACTGCCACGGTCTGGGTGAATCAGATTGACCTGACTCGCAGCTCCCGCTGTGACCACTTCGCCACGCGTCAGCGTGCCCTGCTCATTCACCAAGTAAGGAATAATCTGCAGGTTGCCGTCTGCGTTGGCAAAAGCGGCAATAGAACCGTCTAGGCTGACCTCCTTGAAGTCACCGCCCAAATCGGTATCCTGACGCAGGAACTGGATAATCGCGTAGTTCGCTGGAACATTCGCCGCAGGCACCGCAAGTGCAATTTGAGTCGTGAGAGACTCAAGTAAAGCAGTCTGATTCTTTGTCTTGTCCATACTGATGTTGGTGGCTACAGCGATATGGATGCGACTGAGATCGGCACCATTCGAGGCGGTATACCCGTCTGGGAACATCGCTACATAGGCGGTTCCGGCATCGCCAATCCGGCCATTATGTTCCAACTTGCCGCGGGGTTCTTTTCCCCAAGCCATCTTATTCAGCTCTGAGTCGGTATGGGTGTCTGCAAGATAAGCCGTGATGTGGGTCAGATCCTGAGCGGAGGCCCGGAATCCACCCGCTGCTAAACCCGTTCCTGAATTTTTAGGCTGAATGGAGGTAGGCTTCCCTTGAGCGTTATAAACATGGCTCCACGCCTGACGGTTGCCGAGTTCAGTGCTTTCAGGCAGCACCGCCGTGTGGAGACCCAGCGATCGCAGGTAAGTGTTTATCGCATAGTCGCGATAGGTCCTGCCAGAGAGGGCTTCGATAATCAACGTCCATAGGCCAAAGCCGTGGTTGGAATAGTGGATACTAGTCCCCGGCTTGAAAAGCAATTTCTTCGTTCTGAGAAAGTGTTTGTGGATCTGTTCATAGGTCAAAGCCGCTTCATTGTTGCCAGTAAACATGGCTGCAGCGCCCTTCGTATCAGGCTCACGAACAAATCCTGCAGCATGATCTAGGAGGTGTTGCAGCGTGATTTGGTCGTACCAATGCTTGTTTGGATCGGTGCTAAGGGCAATATCTTCGGCAAAGCGGTTTTTGAATAGACCACTCGGCCCATACAGCTTTTGCTGCTGAGGATTAATGCCCTTGGCCCGCATCAGCTGCCAGCCAGCCGGTCCCGTGACGACGGCTTTGGTCACACTACCAATGCGGCTACTCATAAAAGGTTCCATGGCCTGCTTGGTTTGAACATTGGCCCAGCCATAGCCTTTGGAGAAAATCAAACGACCCTGTTGGGTCACGGCCACAGTCATACCGGGCAGGTTTTCCTGTTGCATGAGGTCTTTAACGAGGGCGTCTACCTGGGGTTCGAGCGTGCCCCAAGCGTGTCCGGAAGATCGAATGTTCATAAGGTCTCCTTAATTTCAATTATTTGGAATAGTCGTAGGATTGAGTGCGATGGGGCTGTAATGCACCATCTAGCGTGAGTTAGATACTTTGCAGCGCTGATCACCCTGGAACTTCTTAGGCGATCTGCCTATCAAGTTGAAGCTATTTTGATGAGGTCAGATTCCAGTTCGACAGATGGCTTTTGCGACTGTTCAATAATCTGTTGAATGCCCGTCAGTATAGGGCTGTCTGGGCAAACAGAATTTTGGTTATCGTTAGCCTATCGATAATGGGCTTGCTCACTGTATAAGGGGGCAGTCCTATTCTTAATTAG
>JBCBJE010000775.1:0-3033 GCA_038523735.1 Cyanobacteria bacterium J06626_18
CGAACAAGCGTCGACGATTGAATTTGCGAGTAAAATCGCGGCCATCATTGGTCTGTTTAAGGCGGAGCTTCCCGACCTCAAAGCAGATCTCAAACCATGGGCCAATGATCCTGACGTCCGCAGCTTAATAGATCCTGACTCGGTCGATATTGGCTTTCACTTTCCAGGACTCAGCCGCCCGTTTCAGTGCCGCAGTTTTCTGATTCAAATTCGTCTCCATCAAGATACTGACAGCGAGCAGCGTCGAGCTATCGGGCTAGAAGTTGCTGGATTTGACCACAAGGGCCAGCAATGGCGACTCTCCACAATCAATGATTGGCAATTTGAAGGATCTATTACGCCAGAGCCAACCTCGGGAGAATCCTTGCGTAACTGCTGCCGTAGAGTTTTTGAGGTATTCAATCACACACCACCGGCAGTTTGAGAACGGACGGACGGACAGGAGCTCCGGGACCGCTGCCTGTATGAATCATCAAGGTGATGATTTTGGCATCTATCGAGCGGCTTTCGCTAAGGGGTGCGCCGGTTCCTGAGTTCACAGGATATGCCGGGAAGCAGGCTGCACTGAGGCTAAGACGCAGACACTCCCCTGGGGCCAAGCTAAAGCAGGTCGGGTGCAGCGGTACGCTAATTTCCGAGATAGTGTCGGGATTACAGATCGCTACCTTGCGGTAGCCCTGAGTCAAGTTGAAGGCTTTTCCATCTTTCACCCGTGAGAGCACAGCACAGAGATCGTAGCTAGGGGTTGAGGCTGCGATCGCACACCCTACCTCCACCACGCCTACCACCCTTAGCTCATAGGCCAGTGGCTCACTCGTATATGTCAGCACATCGCCTCGACTGTCTACCGCTGTGCGCTCAAACGAACCCGATGGAACCGCGCTATGCCCACCCAATGCAGGCGCAGGGTTCCACGGATCATGAACCATGACATCTATCGTCGAGGTCAGGCTAGGTTCAACTGCCAACACACCACTATCCTCACGGATATTAGTTAGGCCCCCACTTTTCAGGTAGCGCGTCTCTACTATCGAACTCACTGTTACCGTTGGCCATTCTGTCAGCTGCCGCCACTCGTTGCGACCCATCTCAAATAGGCAAACCGGCTTCTGTATAGCTAATTCATGCTCATCGCGCTTTTTCAAGATGGCGTCAAACCAACGGATTTGTACTTGGTCAATCGGGCTCATCGCCGCCGCACCGAAATCCACATCACCGACCTTGCGAGCCCAAGGAATGTGCGCCCAGGGTCCCACCCAAAAATGATGAAGATGCGCACTCCGCGCTGCCATTTCCCGATACAGCCGCAAGTCACCCCGCAGGTATGGATCAAACCACCCACCCACATGCAGCATGGGTAAATCCACCTCATCCAGTTTTGGCGTTAGCCGTCGCCAATAGTCATCTGTTGCCGGGCGACTAACCCAGTCGTGAAAAAAGGACGAAACCTCTGACAACACCGTTGGACAAGCTGGTGTTGCGTCGCTGAGCGGTAGATTACGAGCAGCGGCGCTCAGTTTTTGAAACAGCGGCGCATCTTGAGCCAAGCGAGCTGTTTCAGCCGCGAGCTGCAATGCCCACATCAAACCTAGCTGCAAGCACAACGCGTCATTCTCCGTGGCCCAGTCTTCGTAAAGGTGATAGCCCGTCATCGCTGGCACGATTGTTTTTAGCGCGAGGGGCTGGGCCTCAGCCGCTTGGAGCTGAGTCATACCCTGATAGGAAAAGCCGTACATGCCTACCTGGCCATCGCTACCGGGTAACTGAGCAGCCCAATTTACCGTGTCTTCACCATCGGCAACCTCGTTAGCAAACAGATCAAACGTCCCTTGGGAAGTGCCTCGGCCGCGCACGTCTTGGATCACAACGATATAGCCGTGCGCGGCGTACCAGCGAGGATGGGCGTAGACGATAGTAGATGCGATCGCGCGTCCATAGGGCTGACGCATCAGCAAAACAGGAAAAGGGCCCGCGCCTTCTCCTGTTCCTTCTGGCCAATAAATATCTGCATCTAAGCGCACCCCATCCCGTGTCCACATAGAATGAGTTTGCCTGGCCTGAACAGAAAGCATAGTTTGGGGTATGGTTTTGAATACGGACGAAACCATTATTGTGGACGTATTGTGGATGAAGGGAACAAGGTTAAGTGAATGGAACCCATTTTAATCATTAGCAACTTGCTACTAGTGGGCCTAACCGGCACTTACGCCTGGTTGACGAGTAAAAATACCAAACGACTGGAGCAGGAAAGCACCTACTACCGTGGCGTGATAGAAAAGCAGCTTCGCCTCACAGCGCTGCCCCACCTCTACTGGGATCTGCAATCTACCGGGCCAGCTATCGAACAAGCCGCCGACGGAACTCAAGGAACCTGCAACCTCGCCCTCGAAGTCTTTAACATCAGCAACGTCCCTGCCTACGATGTCCACGTTAGCCTCATCGGCGCTTACACCGAAGAAAGTCTTGGCATTGCCACCTTTATGCGCACCCACGTACAGCCCCGTCACCGCAAATACCCCCTCCAAGCAGACAAAGTCGGCTACTACGGCGTCCGCAACGCGGTGAGGCTATCGCTATTGCCCACCCAGCAAAAAATCGTCCTCTCCCTTCCTTTCCCCGTTCAGCCTGCTGATGTTTACACCCTAGTGCAGTACCGAGAACTCTCTGGAGAGAACTACTATCAAGTGTGCTGCTTCAGCGCTATCGACGAATCGGGGGCCTACCGGGCAAACATATTGGAACCTTCCGAAATGCAAACAATGGAACGGCTGCATCTTTTCGATCTAGAAGATTTCTCGCTACCAAATACCCCACCGACTAGCCCCCCTTTATCCAACGGATCTATAGCGCCCACCGCGCTCAGCAATCACAAAGAAGACACTGGCGAAGCCTATCCTTACTATCTTGCAGACTTCATCGATCTGTGGAATCACTCTGTCTCTAGCCGTTTTATCCTAGATGCCTCAGCCTCTCCAGAGGCGGAAGTTCCCGTAAAGGCAACCTATGACTTTTAAAGCGCCTTCCTTCGGGTCA
>JBCBJE010000776.1:0-3021 GCA_038523735.1 Cyanobacteria bacterium J06626_18
CCTGCCACATCAAATCCGATTCCGACAGGATGCCAGCAAGTTCTCCCGTCTGGGTAACAACTGGCAAGCCACTGATGCGGCAGGTAACCGGCGCACAATTGCCCGCTTACATCATGCTGCTAGACAGCGTCATTTATCTGAAAAATCCAGCTCGTTATGACGAAGAGCTACACAAGGCTTTGGGACAAACCGTGGGGGAAGTGATGAGTCATGAGAAGCCCGCGACAATTCACCCTACAGCTTCTGTCCGTGACGCGGCTCAACTCATGCACCAGAAAAAGGTGTCGCGATTGCCTGTGGTTGAGGAATCGGGTGCTTTGGTCGGGATCCTGACTCAGGGGGATATTGTGCGATCCCTGGCAGAAAGTTATCAAGAGGAGACCGCTGAAGTGGGAGGATAGAGGAAGTCTGACCTGACGTTTCAGCCTATGGGCGCTGTCAGCAACTTCGTCTAACACGTGATTCAGGAATTGATATGAGCCCCACCCCTGAAAGTATTAAGCAGCTTCTAGCGTCGTCAGATTTGGGCGATCGCCTGCGAGCGGTCAATCAAATCCGGGAATTGCCTGCCGCCACTGCTTTTGAATTGCTGTTACCAGCCTGTGCCGACGGGAGTCCTCGGGTCCGGTATGCAGCCATTAGTCAGATGGATTCGTGGGGCAACCAAGATCGACAAAGGGCTTCAGAAATCCTGCGACGTACCCTCATGACCGATCCAGAGCCGGATGTACAGGCGGCAGCAGCGGATGCTCTCGGGGGTCTACAAATGACTGAAGCCTTCGACGATTTGCAGTCTATTTACAACACCACGGGCGAATGGCTGGTTCAGTTTAGTATCGTCTCTGCATTGGGCGAACTGGGTGATCCCCGCGGCTTTGAATTGCTGCAGTTGGCGCTGGATTCTGATATTCAGCTGGTGGCGACAGCGGCAATTGGAGCTCTGGGAGAACTTGGGGACGAGCGGGCTATTTCACTACTGCTCCCCTATGCCGAGTCAGACGACTGGCAGGTACGGCACCGAGTCACCCAAGCGCTAAGTCAGTTCAATACACCTGAAGTCAGAGCGACACTTGAGCAACTGAGTCAAGATCCCTCAGCTGCGGTTGCCGAGTTAGCAAAGCTGCAGATTGCCGATTAGGTTAAGAATAATTCTGGATTGTCTTGGGTCTCTTTAGCAGGGTCCAAACTGATGAGCGATCGCGGCTTAGTGTTGCTGTGATTTGAATCTTCGGTAAAGATACGGGCTTATTTCGCCAGTCAAAGAATCTCGCTAAACACCTCGTAATTATACGGATCTTTCACGGATGAGTATTTTCTGAAGGTCTATACAACCTATAGCTGACAAGGCTTTCCAACATGAGAAGATGGGGCAAATACGAGCTAAATAACGACATTCAAAAGCTTTGTAAGGCTCTATGGTTTACAAGACCTTAACGTTCTAGCATCTAATAAGAAGCGTAGAGTGAAAAAGGTTTAAACCTCCCGTTTCGTTAGTGAGAGTTTCTTGATATACTAAACATAGAGTAAATAGCAGTAGTGACTAAAGGATAAATTAATAGGACAGTAAGTCCGCACCCAGTCGTGGCAAGTCGCCCCTAAGTCTGATGACCCCCAACGGCAGGTGTGCTTATCGGAAAAGATTTCTCCCTTGTTAAACCCTTTGCCTTTGCTAGTTAATGTTGACTCTCTGGAGGATATCCAGTGGTAGCTCTATTTGGGCCCTCGATAGAACGTGAATGGGGCAGCTTGAGCTTTGTATCAACCTTGTACTTGTGTCCTGTGCTAGACCGTTTGTTGGACAGGGTTCCCAAGCGTTGGCATGCAGAGATCAGGTTAGGTCTGCAGGAAGCCTTGGTCAATGCTGTGAAGCACGGTAACCATCTCGATCCTCAGAAAGTAATTTCAGTTCGTTATCGGGCATCCGGAAACCAATATTGGTGGGTCATTGAGGATCAAGGAGGCGGTTTTGACTTCAGCCGCTGCTGTTGTCCTGATGAATGTGATCCCACAGTTCACGAGCAAGGTGGTGCTGTGAATGACTGTGGGCGAGGGCTCTACATACTTCACCAGATTTTTGATGAGGTTCGTTGGGACCGCGGTGGACGTGAACTTCACCTATGCAAGCGTGTGCGTAGCTGGTTCCAGATGCCTCTTGTGCATTAGCTGACAAAGGGAGCGCTAGCGCTTTGGACCATGTGTCGGGCACGGGGGAGCAGACAAGCTATGGTCTAGCCAACCTACCGCTTGTTGGAGTCTTGCGAGCGCTTCTTCCGTTTCTCCTTTGAGGAGATAGACAAGTGCCGCTGCGGTTTGCTCTTGGGCTCGTACAGTGCGATTGCGATTCAGGCGGTGCCAATCGTTTGGTTTGATAGCCAAGCGGGCTGCGATCGCCTGTGCCAATTCCACGTCAGTGAGTGAGTGGGTCTCAGAGTTTGAAAGGGGTGTAGTCATGCTGGGTTGGGCTGAATGCCAGTATGATGGGCGCGATAGTTACTCTCTATTGTGCCTATGAATCGCCGATCTGGGCATCTACGTCGGACTCGTAGCCGAGTGAGACAGCGTTGGTCTACCCGCGGAGCCATAACGCCCCCCGCTTCAGGGCAAGACTGGCAAGCGTTTGACACTGATCTGCAGCAGCTTGAGACGAATGTCCAGGCATTAAGGCAACGCTTTGACGAGGTCCGGAGGCTGCAGCAGCAACAACAACAGCTGCGTCAGCAACTCCAGGGCTCAGACTTAAGTGCCGATGAATTACAGCGCTTAAAGCGGCAACTGGATGAATTAGAAGTACAGCTTGAAAGCGCTCTGTTTGACTGGCGATCGCTCCTTGAACCTTTCTGGCAAGCAGTTCGGTTTGGCGGCTTGGGGATCATTATTGGCTGGATCTTGAAAGGGATCGTCGATAATTAGGGAAACTGTGGTGACATTGCAGCAGTAATTACTCTTATTTTTTCTTCGCCGAGTTGTCCTGTTTTGAGAAGGTCTTTAATGCGTGTTGAAGCCATCGTCGAAGAAAAAATA
>JBCBJE010000777.1:0-2999 GCA_038523735.1 Cyanobacteria bacterium J06626_18
AGTTCGTGCAAACAGGATATTCCGAAACTCGGTTGCTGTCATCAATGCTATAGACCCATCTGACTTATCCCGAGTATCCAAATTTACATCCGCCTCTAGGAGCAAATTCACAACCTCAGGATCTCCATCTGAAGCAGACATCAATAGAGCCTGCTCTATAGAGTATTGCCGAATGTCTTGGGAAGTTAGTTGTATCAAATATTGAAATATGTCTGCGCTTTGAGGCAGAGCAGCAAGTATTAATGCTGTACCTCCGTGGCGAGAAATAGCATTAACGTCTGCGCCTGCCTCAACTAAAACCTGAACAATTTCGAGCTTCTGAGCCCTAACAGCGCACATCAGAAAAGTATCGTAGTCCTCCAATGCGTATTGACATCAATTCCATTACTCAATAGTTCTTTGATGATTGATGAATTGCCTTGTTCTATAGCAAGATAGAATTCATCTTCTATTTCTGCTATGTTCACCATAATCAAATCCTTCCCTTCTGGGCTTCATCGTGATTCCACTTTAAACTTCCACCTTCTAGCTGAGCATGGTCAAAGTCTTTAGTAAGGAAAATCGACTCACCACCAACCAATAACCAACAGCTAATAACCAATAACCAACAGCTAATAACTATCAATTAAAGCAACCGCTGCTGAAACTCCCGTGCCTTCCTCGGATCCGGAATTTCATTTGCCAATTGAAACACGAAATCCTGCGGTCCCAAATCAGGATAATCTTCCAGCGTTTCCTCAATCAGAAAATCAGCCATGGGGCCAATTGATTGAGTGAGGGCTTGGCGGCAGCGGCTGAGAAACTCAGGACTGACCCGCCCCCCTCCAGACTGAGGTGCAGTGGCAGGTTGCTGAATAGCCGTATTGAGCCTTACCGTCTGAGGCTCATCGAAAACCACCGATTTTTCGTAAATGCTACTCGCGAAGGCATCGGCTTGCTTGCCATCAGAAAGCTGAGCCGCTAACAATGCCACCAGTTCTTGAGGCGTTGCGTGAGGATGCTGTTCCAACACATCTTCCACCAAAACGCTCGCCATCGGACCGATGGAGCGGGTGAGTTCTTCACGACACTGCTCCAGAAACTCCGGATCCTGCGTCATGGACTGGCCCCGCTGCAGCGGCTCGTCATACAGGGGCGGCGCAGCAGGTTCTACTGAGAAATCGATGGGTTTTACGGGTGGCTGAGGGATAGGAGAGTGGGCACTGTCTGTTAACGTGACTGCAATTTCTAGCACCTCTTTGGCCGACTGAAATCGTTCGTCGGGCCTTTGGCGCGTCATTTTGTTGAGCAGCATAACGAAACGGTGGGGTAGCTTGACGTGTCGCTGCCAATTCCATTCCAGAGAGCCGCGGTCCATCAGCTCACGCGGATACTTGCCCGCTAGCAGCACGATCGCGGTTACCCCCAGTGCATACAAATCACTAGCCGGCGAACACTGTCCCAGGCGAATTTGCTCTGGCGGTGAATAGCCAAACTTGCCAACAATTGTGGCTGATTTCGCTCGCTGCCGCTCCTCTTCATCCAGGTTGCCCGAGAGGATGTCGTTCATCGTGTCGTTGACCAGGCCAAAGTCGATTAAAACCGGCAGATTGCGATCGCTGGAATACATGATGTTGTCGGGCGAAATATCCCGATGCACCACATTTAGGGTATGGATGTAATCCAACACCTGCAGGAGATGAATTAGCCACTGAATCACCTCATCAGGAGAGAATCCTCGGTTCTCTCGCTTACGCTGCTTCATCAGCTGAGCATAAGTCACCCCGTTGATGTATTCCTGCACGATGAACAGCCGCTTACCTTGCGTAAAGCAGGCCATGAACCTAGGAATTTGGGGATGATTGATCTGGTAGAGCGTTTTGGCCTCTCGTTTGAAAAGCTGCAGTGCCTTTTGGAGTGTGCGTTTAGAGGTGCTTGCTGGAAAAAACTCTTTCAACACACAGTCTTCACCAAACCGCTGCGTGTCTTCCACTAAGTAAGACCGGCCAAATCCACCCTGACCCAACACACGCTGTATCCGGTAGCGGCCTCCCACTTTACTGCCCGGTTCCAGACAATCCCGCGGAGCCGATGCGGGCACAGGTTCCTGTTTGGGATCCCTTTGGGTTACAGCTTCATGGATTTCGCTGTCAGCGATCGACGATTGGGGCTGCTCAGCGCGAGCGGGCGGCTGATCACCATGGGGGTGCAGATGGTATGCCGGTTGGGGATGGCGAATGTTCTTTAACTGCAGTGACCCAACGTAGGTCACATTCAGATCTAACCTCGATTTCACCACATCGTAGACAATCTGGGAAATGCAGATGCCGCCGGGATACGCCTCTGTCTGCAAACGGGCTGCAATGTTGACCCCGTTGCCCATCACATCCGAGTCTTTGAAGAAGACATCCCCCAAGTGAACACCAATACGATGCTGTAGCGGGTTCTCTATCTTCTGGGATGCGTGTTCTTCCACCAGCTGCCGCTGAATTTCCAGGCTGCAGTTGACTGCCTGGACAGCGCTTGTAAAATACGTTAGCAATCCATCGCCAGTTGACTTGATTACCCGCCCCTCGAACTGTTGACAGATGGTTTCAAACAGCTTGAGATCGCGGTGGATTAAACTCAGCGTGTTTTCCTCATCAAGGGACATGCGGGCACTAAAACCCACCGCATCGGTCAAGACGATAGCGGCTAGGGTGCGCCGGCCACGTTGTTCTGCAGGGGTATCGATAGTCATAACGGGGAACTGACGGGGCTATACAGGGTCAAAGTTGCCTGTGGGGCTTTCATGTGGTTCCTAGCTGATGAAGACCAACCAGGATAAGTCTGGTCGAGAGCAATTAAAAATAAAGCTCAATTTTGATCAAACTTACTTCGGTAGCATGGGCAAGCTCACCGCATAAAAGTTTGTTTACTATGCCTTCAGATGCAAGCGTCTGATCTCCTCTTTGCATGTGCCACTGCGATAATTGCACCCCCATTTCTTCAGTTTAGTTATAACTAAACTGAAGAAATGG
>JBCBJE010000778.1:0-2994 GCA_038523735.1 Cyanobacteria bacterium J06626_18
CTCTTCCAAAGTCGCTTAGCAACGCTTGAGCATCTCTTAAAATCGGCCCAAACCCATTTTGGTGATAGCGAATCATTTCTTCAAGAACGTATTGCAGCCGATATGTTTCCTGTCGGTACACAGATTGCGTTCACCTGCAATCAACCCCGCAACTTCGCTTTGTGGTGTGAGGGCAAACCTGCGGATAACCTAGACCCAACTGTTACATCTCTCATGCAGGCATATGAGCACATTGCAAACACTCAGAATCTTCTCTTGAAGATTAGCACTGAAGACACAAAGCTAGCTGAGGTCACGCGCATTGATTTGGGTGAACGTCTCTATCTTGAATTGTCTGGTAGTGACTATGTGAATGAATTTCTAATTCCAAACTTTTACTTCCATTTGGTCACGGCTTACGACATTCTTCGCATGGCTGGTGTGCCCATTGGAAAACGAGATTACATGATGCACTTGATTCCATTCGTCAAACAAGAATAAAGCCTAGTTATCCAGATGCAGCGAATGGTTGGAAGTCATTAGTGCTTTATTCAGGGTCATTGCGATCGCTGCGATTCCTCGTTAGCTTGATTCAATCAATGCTGGAAATAGCCTCTTGTCATGACATCTCACCACTCCTTTATGGTTTTTGAGACCCTATGCCTGAAACTACCGATTTGGCCGGAGACTGTTTCTGCAAAAATATTCGCTATGTGGCAGTAGCCTGCGTCGAAGACGCAGGCTACTGCCACTGCTCAATCTGCCGATAGGCTAACGCTCGGATTTATTGATCCACTCGTAGCACTCTAAACTCTCGAAGTTGCAGCAGGTACATCCAGTACACGTTTCGGGAATCGGGAGTTGACGGATGCGACCCTTACGCACAAGTTTGTTTAGCATTGGCTGGAGGGCTTGGCTGTCCGTGTGAAAGCGCAAGGACAAGTCCAGCATGGAGACAGTTTCATGGCTTTCGATGTAGGTTTGGAGGTCGCGCAGCATCTTAGAGCAGGGGTTAGCGGCAGAGGATTAGGGAGCAGGAAAGCAGGGGTAGGAGAAACAAGAAATAAAGTAGAGAATAAAGTTCAGAATTCGAAACTCAAACTTTCGCCTTACTCCTCCATAAAACCCCCACTCGTTCTAGTGACTTTCTAGTAACAGGGTTCGTCTACGCCGAGCGGGTCGAGAGTAGCGCATGAGCACTAGCGTCGCGATCAGCACCACCGCTAACCCGATTACCCAAGCCGTTGAGCGGACTGGGTGTTGCTGGAAGGTCATGACCTGGTAATACAGGACAGCACTCCAGTAAGCTAAACCGGTTGTCCAGAGACCCACAAAGGCAGTCCATCCGGCATTTGTTTCCCGATAGACGGCACCCATTGCAGCAACGCAGGGGAAATACATCAGTACGAATAGAAGATAAGCAAAGGCAGCGACTCGGCCACCGAATCGCAGGGCCATCTGGCCAAACGTGGTGAACGCAACTTCCTGCTCTGCAGCAGCGGTTTCAACATCGCCCACCTCACCGACCGACAACCCTAGGGGATCGAAGAGGGTGCCAGGGACTTCCGCTAGGTTGGCGGGAATCGTCGCGAAGGCTTCACCAATACTACCGAAGAAGTCGAAGCCTTCCTCTTCTACATCTGCACCAGCCGCAGCTGCTTCATCTTGGCCGAGTTGGGTATAAAGTGAATCGAGGGTTCCGACGACGGCTTCTTTCGCAAAGACGCCGGTGAAGATGCCTACCGTAGCAGGCCAGTTTTCTTGGGTTACGCCCATCGGTGCAAAAGCAGGGGTAATGCTCTGACTGATGGAACTGAGAACCGAGTTTTCGCTGTCTTCATTACCAAAGGAACCATCTGTGCCGATGGAGTTGAGCAGGCTAAGGACCATAACCATAACCACAATGATCTTACCTGCCCTAAGGATGAAGGCATTTAACCGTTCCCAAGTGCGAATGAGTACTCCCTTGAGGGTGGGTAGATGGTAGGTGGGTAACTCCATGACGAAGGGCGCAGCCTCTCCTTTCAGCAAGGTGTGCTTCATGATGAGCCCGGTAACAACCGCCATACCCATACCAATTAGATAGAGTAGGAACACGACATTCTGCCCTGCTGCTGGGAAGAAGGCAGCAGCAAAGAGGGCATACACGGGTAGCCGAGCACCACAGGACATGAACGGGTTCATTAAAATGGTGAGAATGCGATCGCGCCGACTCTCTAGAGTCCGAGTTGCCATGATTGCCGGAACATTACAGCCAAAGCCTACCAGCATCGGCACAAACGATTTTCCTGGCAGCCCCACGAATCGCATGAAGCGATCCACCACGAAGGCGGCGCGAGCCATGTAGCCGCTGTCTTCTAAAAAGGCTAGGAACAAAAATAGACAGGCAATGACGGGAATGAAGGTGGCGACCGTCTGAATACCGCCTCCCATTCCATCTGCTAGCACGACGCGCCCCAGTTCAGGCATGCCAATAGCCGTGAGCACTTCGCTTAAGCCATCAACAAAAATCGTGCCAAAGAAAATATCGAAAAAGTCAATAAAGGCACCACCCACGTTGATCGTAAACATGAACAGCAGGTACATTACCCCCAAGAAAATGGGAATTCCCAACCAACGGTTCAACACCACCTGATCAATTTTGTCGGATTTAGTGAGACTGACTTCTCGGGGGCGGACGACCGTATCTTTAACCAATCGATGGGCGTAGTCGTAGCGGCTGTCAGCAATGGCGATATCGATGTCTTCTCCCAGTACCTGGTGAATGCGGTGTCGATGTTCGCTTACCTGACGCAGCAGCTCAGGTGACGGATTAGGAGCATGGCTATCATCGTATTCCAGCAGTTTCAACGCTGTCCAACGATCGAGTGAGGTGGGGGTAGCGACACTATCCATCGGTGCAGCCTGTCCTGCCGGCATCAAGCGGCTCTTCGCCATTGCAGGTGTTAACACAGTTAATGCTTCCTCAATCACCGGTGGATAAACCCCAAATTCCTACCAATCGCGTGGTTTATC
>JBCBJE010000779.1:0-2990 GCA_038523735.1 Cyanobacteria bacterium J06626_18
ATCAGACAAACGTTTGAATATTTCTACTTGTTGCCGTTACTGTAACAAAGGATACATCCTTTCCTCGCTAGAGGCCTTTGCCTCTGTTTGTGTATCTGTGTGTGAGTCTTAGAGTCATGCAAACGTTTGATTGTTTCTGTGGTTTACTCCTTAAAACGCTATGACTTCTAATTCATTGCCACCTGAGCCAACGCTTGCTGATCCCAGTCTGAGTCTCGCGGGTCGAATTCGCCGGTATCCACGTCTTGCCCTTGGCTTAGGGGTTGTCGGGTTGTTGTTGCTGGCCGGGGTGCCTATTGTTCAGACGCGTCTTGCCAGTTCTACTGTTGAAGCCAATGAGGCTGACTCGGTCAATGTTTTGCCTGTCGAGACCTTGACCGTAGATGCCGTTTCTGGCTATGAAGTGGCCCGAGCCTACACGGGGGAAATTGCTGCGTTGCGGGCCAGTGAACTGGGGTTTGAGCGGAGTGGTCAGCTAGTTGAGGTGTATGTGCAAGAGGGCGATCGCGTTGCTGCTGGAGAGCCATTAGCCCGCTTGAATATTCAAAATTTGCAAACCCAGCGGCAGCAGCTAGAAGCAGAAAAGGCTCAGGCCATGGCCCGATTGGCCGAACTGGAGTCAGGCCCTCGGGCGGAGGATATCGCTGCCGCCGCCGCCGCTGTACAAGATTTGGAGCAGCAGTTAGCGCTGCAGGAGATTCAGCGATCGCGGCGCGAGATGCTGTACAGCGAAGGAGCCATTTCTAAAGAAGAGCTGGACGAATTTGCCTTTGGGGAAGGGGCCTTGCAGGCACGGCTGGATCAATCTCAAAGCAATCTGGAAGAGCTGCAAAACGGAACGCGTCAAGAGCAAATAGATGCTCAGCGGGCGACGGTTCAGCAACTAGATGCCCGGATCGCTGACTTGGATGTCACGATTGGCAAAAGTACTATCAATGCCCCTTTTGAGGGCATCATTTCAGACCGGAAAGTAGACGAAGGAACAGTGGTGAACGGGGGGCAATCGGTGCTGCGGCTGGTGGAAAATGCTGCGCCGGAAGCCCGTATCGGCATGCCTGCAGATGTTGCGAACGAGCTGCCAGTGGGAGCGCCCCAAACCCTGGAGCTTGGTGGCGCAACCTACTCGGCAGTGGTGGATGCTGTTTTGCCCGAGGTCGATCCCGATACCCGCACTCAGGTCGTGATCTTTCGTCTAGAGCCCGCTGCTATTCCGAGTATTAGTCCCGGTCAAACCGTGCGGGTGGAGCTGACCGAGACCATTCCCACCGAGGGCGTCTGGCTCCCGACCGAAGCCCTCACTCAAGGAATTCGAGGCCTCTGGAACACTTACGTCTTGACGGCGCCTGATGAGAACACCGCTGGCATCTATGAGGTGCAGCCACAGGCCGTCGAGATCTTGCATCAGGAGGGCGATCGCGTATTGGTGCGTGGGACCTTGCAACCGGGCGATCGGGTCGTCGCCAATGGGACACACCGTCTGGTTCCGGGCCAACAGGTCGAACCGTTGTAGGGGCGAGGCATTCCAGCTGTAGCGTTTATGGATTGGCCCGAAGATTTTGGCCAGAATGCCTCGTCCCTACAACGCCACCACATATATCCAAATCCCATTGCTAAGGTTGCCGTTATGGTTCGCCCGTTTTACCAAAACATTCGCCTCCTCGTCCTGACAATCATCATGCTTCTGGCTTGGGGAATTTCCTCCTTTCAGGCCCTGCCCCGTCAGGAAGATCCCGAACAGATTTCCCGCATCGCAGTTGTTCAAACCGCCTTCCCGGGGGCCAGTGCCGAACGGGTTGAAGCTCTCGTCACTACGATCCTTGAAGAAGAACTGTCGGAAATCGAAGCGATCAAAACGCTAGAATCTGATTCGCGAGTGGGCTTTTCCACGGTTTTAGTCGAGCTAGTGGACTCTGTAAATGATGCTCAGCCCATTTGGTCCAAAGTGCGGGACGAGATGGACGACGCAGCCGCTCAGTTTCCTCCAGGAGTCCTGGCTCCTGAGCTAGACGAAGCCTATGTCAAGGCTTATACCGCGATCGCCTCACTCACTTGGAATCTGCCAGGTGAGCCTAACTACGCCGTCCTCCGTCGCTATGCTGAAGAGCTGGGCGTCATGATGCGTGGCGTTGACGGCACTGAAGAGGTGGAATTCTTTGGTACTCCAGACGAGGAGGTGTTGGTGGAAATCGATGCGCCCGCTCTCGTCGGCGTCGGTCTTTCGCCGCAGCAACTAGCCCAGCAGATCAGCCTTAGTGATGCCAAGGTGACGGCAGGACAGTTGCGGAGCTCTGAGCAAGATCTGGCAATTGAAGTAGAGAGCGAGCTGGAAACCGTTGAGCAGATTCGTCAGCTCCCGGTGCAATCAAGCAGCGGCCAGTTTACGCGGCTCAGCGATGTTGCCCGTGTCAGTCGGGGTGTGCGCTATCCCCTTAGCGACCAAGCCATTGTCAGTGGTAAGCCAGCAGTTGTACTGGGCGTCATGATGCAGTCTGGGCTGCGGATTGACCAGTGGGCAACGACCGTACGTCAGGATTTGGATGCGTTTCGCGATCGCCTCCCCCAAGGCGTCAGCCTTGATCTGATTTTCGATCAAAGTAGCTACGTCGAAAATCGCATCAGTACCCTGATCATGAACCTGCTGTTTGGGGCCGCTTTGGTAGTGTTGGTTGCCCTGGTGGGCATGGGCTGGCGATCAGCACTCGTAGTTGGCCTGGCCTTGCCGTTAACTGTCTTTGCTGTCCTAGGCTGGATGACCGTGTTTGGTGTTGCGATTCACCAGATGTCAGTCACCGGACTGATTATTGCCTTGGGACTGCTGATTGACAACGCCGTGGTCGTCGTCGATGAAATTCAAGTAGAGATGCAGCATGGCGAGGCACCATTGCAAGCTGTCAGCAAGACAGTGAAGTATTTGCAGGTGCCACTGTTGGCTTCAACCTTAACCACGGTCCTGACGTTTTTACCGATTTATCTGCTGCCAGGTGCTGCGG
>JBCBJE010000780.1:0-2989 GCA_038523735.1 Cyanobacteria bacterium J06626_18
TGAGAACTTACCGCAATCAGCCGGTGAAAGTCATAGTTGAGATCTAATTGTCTCAGGCTGCGGTCAACCTGATGCGATCGCTGAAGCTCTACAAAGCTGGGTGGATCTTTAAAGACTGCCTCAGCCTCAACCAGATTTTGCTCTAAAGCCTGGATCTGCACGTCTGTAGCGTGACGACAGGCACCTTCAACTGCTAGCTGCTCCAAAGCAATCCGGCAATCGTAAAGGTGGATTGCACTCTCTGGCGAAATCTCAACAATTTTGATGCCGTCAGGCGCGTCAGTTGTGAGTAGCTGCTCTTGCTGCAGCCGACGGATTGCCTCGCGAATGGGGGTTCGGCTGACTTGCAACTGCTTAGCCAGATGACTCTCGTTGAGGCGATCGCCGACCCTAATTTCACCGGATAAAATGGCCGTCCGTAGCGCCAGATAAACGTGCTCATGCAGAGGTTGAGGAGGAGGCTTGTTGTCCAATTGCTGCAGGCTTCAAACAACACTTACCTTTTGTAATCTATCTGATCGCTTGAAGAATTAGAGGCGGTGTAAATTTTGCCAAACTGCAGATTAAAGTGGACGTGCCGCGTCTGTGTGAGATCTAGTCGATGGGGAAAGACTTGGCAGCCGATAGATGCAGAAGACGTTGACAATTCCAGAGATCGCTCTTTGTCTGGCGTTTTTTCACAGGCAAGCCAATGCCATAGGCGCTGGCAAGGCTCTCGCTCATGTGGACCAATTGGTCAGGGGTCCAGGGAGTTGTCGATTGGTTGCGCATGATTGCGATGTCTCCTGTGTAAGGTATTTACACTTTTAGGATACAAAATCGTAACAACAGATACTAAAAGCAACTTGAATCCTTTACATGAGTAGATTAGATGGAATACTTCTGGAGATTGGTAGGCAAATGAGGGATTAGTTGTAAGCGGGTGGAAGGGTGAGAGGGTAAGGCTCTTTAGCTGCCGCGATAG
The DNA here is from genome assembly GCA_038523735.1 of Cyanobacteria bacterium J06626_18. Classification (GTDB taxonomy): domain Bacteria; phylum Cyanobacteriota; class Cyanobacteriia; order Phormidesmidales; family Phormidesmidaceae; genus SIO1E4. The sequence continues at coordinate 965 of JBCBJE010000780.1, forward strand.
GTGCTGTAAGACCAGGGCGATACGAGCAATGGCACATGGTAATGGAGTGCGGTGTCGGCAATGCCAAACCGAATCGGTATCTGGTCTAGGAAAGGGGGATCAGGCAGGGATGGGGTATGCGAAGCAAAGTAATCGCTGACCCAGAAGCGCAATTCATACAGCCCGATCGCGATTTCTGTGGCGGTTAGAAGCGGTGTATCGGTGCGTCCATCCGCGTTGGTGATTTGCGTGGTTAAGCATTGGGGGCGATCGTCGGCGATGCGATGGAGTTCTATTTTCATGCCTGCGGCGGGACAGCCGTTGGCGGTGTCTAATACGTGAGTCGTTAGCTTGCCTGCTGGTTCGTTGGTCAACTGTTTGCTCCTAAAGCCGTTATCGTATAGCGCGATCAAGTGGGGATGAATCCAAAACTGTTTGACGTTCAACAGGGCAATAAATACCAATTACTTTGCCCCAAATAAGCTCGCGGGGTAAAAAACCTCAAACATGGCTATTGAACCCGCTTCTACAGTTATCAACCCATCAACCCATCACCCTCCCACGCTTCCGAATTCGGAATTCGGAATTCCGAATTCTCCCTCAATGCATCGGCCCCAACAAAATTGTCTCCGAAATGGCGTCCATAATTTGGGTACCGTCCTCAGATGCGAGTTCGGCGTACCACTGCTGCGTTTTGTCGGGGACTTTGCCGTGGGTCATGTCCGATCGCTTGCGGGCTTTGAGAATAACCTGGGCGACGCGTTCCACCCGGTTTTCTTGATAGCGTTTGAGGGCATCGGCCACGCTGAGGTTGGTTGTGGACAGGTAATTAGCCAGCGCCCAGGCGTCCTCCATAGCTTGACAGCCGCCCTGGCCTAAGTCCGGTGCCGTACTGTGGGCGGCGTCTCCGATTAAAGCAATGCGACCTTTGGCGAGCGTTTGTAAGGGTTCAATATCGTGAATTTCGACCCGATTTGTCTTGCTAGGGTTGAGCTGCTGGATCAGTGTCTGGACGGGTTTAGCCCAGCCAGCAAAGTGTTCAGACAATTCCTGACGGTAGGTTTCGGGAGTGTTGTTGGTCCCCTTAGGTAAAGGCACATCCAGGAAGAAATAGAAGCGATCGCCCCCCACTGGCATAACCGACGCCCGTTGGCCATCGGCAACATAAATATCCCAGCTATTCGGCGGGGCCAACTCATCGCTCACCGGCACTAGCCCGTTCCAGTTCACATAGCCCACATAGCGACGTTCGGTGGGGTGACCTAAAACATACGTGCGGATAATAGAGTGAGTGCCATCGGCACCCACCACAATATCACCAGTCGCGCAGTGGCCGTCTTCAAAAATGGCAGTGGCGCTTTCAGGCGTTTGCTCTACGGCTACACACCGCTTATTGAGCTGCACCTGATCCGCCCCGACCGCTTCGAGTAGCATTTTCTGAAGATCGGTTCGGGAGACTGGATAGGGTGCTTGGCCGACCCGTTCCACAATCGGCATCAAACTAAAGCGGGTTAGCAGATCGCCCGTCTTGCCCTCGTAGTAGGCCATCTGCTCCATCGGTCCCCCGATCGCGGCAATTTCATGGCCTAGCCCTAAACGATTGAGCACCTTCACACCATTAGACCAAAGCGAGATCCCCGCCCCCGCCGGTCGTAGTGCACTGACGCGGTCGTAGATTTCCACCTCGTAGCCTGCTTGCCTCATGGCGAGGGCCGTAGTGAGGCCACCCATCCCAGCTCCCACCACAATGACTTTTAGATTTTCCATAGAACTAGAGTTACAACAGCTAGGACCAACTTGCGATTTTGGACTTCGTCGTGAGCGCTCAGTCGTTGGCGCAGTCGCCCCAGAGGGGCTACGATTTACAATTTTGGATCGAGGAATGCCTGAATGATGCATTCAACTTGAACGTGCGTAACCACAAACATCAAAGCAATACCAGTGACTAATTTGAGCTTAAATCCACACGAGTACTGTTCAGAAATCACCATATTCTAAGAGAATCACTCCCTTCCAGAAAAAGATCTACATTTATTCAGCTTAGAA
>JBCBJE010000781.1:0-2973 GCA_038523735.1 Cyanobacteria bacterium J06626_18
GTTGCCTCAAAAACTCCTCACCTCAAAGAACTCCAAGCTTTAGTTCGGCAATCTCCGGTATTGAAGCAGTGTCCTCTTCTACAAGACCTGAAAATCGTCGCGGGTACTAAACCGACACCACCGCCTCAAGCCGTGCAAGACCACATCCTCAATCTCATGAAAACGCAATCCCTAATCGGATTAGTCATGCTGGTTGAAAATACCCGGCAGAAGTTTGCCGACCTGAGTGAGTCTACGATTGAACAAGTCATTCAAACGCTATGTCAGGAAAATCGTTTGCAAATCCTCGACCCCAATGCTGATCGTCAAGGGCAATTAATTTGTCACGTTCCCAAATGACTGCTTCCCTCAGTGTCAGTAAAGTTCGTCTTGCCTTTGAGTGCCCTCGTCTGCTGTATTTGGGGCACCATTTCGGCGGCATGACAATGTTTTTGCCCCCTGGTAGAACGTCTGGCGTTGGCAGTATCTTCCACAAGTTATCCGATCAATTTGTGAAAGAACTGCGTTCAGATGCAGCTTTCTCAAGCCTGTTTGAGGGCGATGCTGAGAGGCTGGAGGTGGCGGCGATCGCTCAGGAATTGCAGCAGCGACTCTACAAAACCCACTTTTTTCCCTATCTGCAGCAGACGATTGCCCAAGAACCCAGTAAGGCAAAGGCTCTACATCAACTCTGGCAAGGATTGAAGGGATTGATTCAGCGCTGGACAGAATTGCTTGTGAGTAATCGTCGCTATTGCAGCTTCGATGAGGTCATCGCTAAAACCTTCATTGCCCAAGAGTTGAAAGTTAAACACGAGTTCACCCTACCCGACGGCAGCAAACAGCTTGTACGGGGCCAATTCGATAGTTTGGTTTATGACTTTAAGTACCATCGCCTGTGCGTAATTGAATACAAAACCTATCAGGCCCCGGATCCCTCAGCCCAGTTGTCTCAAGTTGCGCTCTACAGCTATATGCTGCGAGAAGAAATCGGTGTCCCTATCGATTCTGCCGTTTACAGCGTGCTACCCGATTGGCAAGAGCAAATTTATCCCTGGGCGCAGCTCGAAGACACTATTCTGCAGCTCATCCCCTCAAAGCTGCAGCAGATTCGGGACTGGCTGGCATGGCAACCTCATCAAGGAGAGCCGCCACCCAAAACTATGCAGCTTACCCTCTGCGATAGTTGCCCCCAGCGTAAAAAATGTGAGACCTACTTCGAAGCACCGTCAGGCTCATTGCCACCGGACCCCACACCAGTCTCTTCAGTAAAGTCGCTGTCTCCTTCTGCGAAAGACAGTTCTCCACCGGCTCAATCCAGCCCAGAGAAATCGAACATCCCTGAGGTTCTTGCTAAGCCCACAAAGAATCAACTACCCCAAACAACCTCCCTTTCAGCCGAAGTAGAGGCGATTGCTGATCACCTGGTTCGGACCTTGGAGTCTTTCGGCGTGGGTGTGGAACTTCAAGGGGTCGCCTTGGCTCCTGCTTTCGTCCGAGTCAAGCTCAAGCCTAAGCTGGGTGTAAAGGTTAGTTCTATTCTGCGATTAACCGATGATTTGCGTGTGCAATTGGGGCTGACGGCACCCCCCATGATTGCTCCCCAGGCCGGTTACGTCAGTGTTGACTTGCCGCGTCCAGACAGACAAAGCGCCCTATTTGACCAGTATCTATCGCCCCAAACGCTCGCACCGACGGATCCTGTACGCATTGCTATCGGAGTGGACTTAGAAGGCAACTTGATGGAAGCGGACTTGTCGGATCCTAATACGTGCCATTTTCTTGTGGGGGGAACTACCGGCAGCGGCAAAAGTGAATTTTTGCGATCGCTCCTCCTCAGCCTGCTGGTTCGCCATGCTCCTGATCATTTACAAATTGCCCTGGTGGATCCCAAACGGGTGACCTTTCCTGAATTTGAGGCGATTCCCTGGTTGCTAGAACCTGTGGTGAAAGATACCGACCGCGCGATCGCCCTCATGACCTCCTTGATGGAAGAAATGGATCGCCGCTATCAGCGATTTGAACAGGCCCGCTGCTCTGACTTGACCAGCTATAACGAGAAGGCTAATAGTCCACTACCTCGTATCGTTTGCATCTTTGACGAGTATGCCGACTTCATGGCTGAAAAGGAAAGCCGCAGTGCGATTGAACAAAGCATCAAACGCCTGGGAGCCATGGCCCGAGCCGCAGGCATTCACCTCATCATTGCTACCCAACGTCCGGATGCTAAGGTTGTGACGCCGCTAATCCGCTCTAACCTACCAGGACGGGTAGCCCTGAGGACTGCCAGCGACGCTGACTCTGCCATTATCCTGGGTGGTAAGCAGGGCGATGCTGTCAATCTCTTGGGTAAGGGTGATTTGCTATATCTCAAGGGGGCGCAGCTCCTCCGATTACAAAGTCTCTTTGCCCCAACTATCAACCTTCAGGGACCGGGTTCCTTGCGGGGTTAAGGGACCGGGTTCCTTCTGGAGCGTGGCAATACGTTATCGGTTGAGCCAAAGAACCCGGTCCCTGGTACGCAACCCGGTCCCTAGAGCAACGCCATTAGCGTCACCTCCCACACCAAACGCGGCTGCACAAACCGCTGCAGATGCGATCGCGCCGTTTCCAGCGCCGTCAGCAGTGCTGCCGATCGCTGCGTTTCCCAGTAATAGTGCTGCAAATAGTCAATCAGCCACAGTTGCGTTTCCGTATCCAACTCCTTGCTGACCCGGCGTGCCAAATCCAATGCCTGACGCAACACACGAGGCGGGGTTTGTAGAGCGGCTAGCAGGTCTTCGGGAATGGCCTGAAGCTGCTGCCAAGCCGCGATCGCCTGCCCCGGACTCCCCTGCGCCATTGCCAAAATATCCGGCTGCTGCAGAATCTCAGTCTGCCCTACCTCGGTCAAGACGGTTGCCATCGTGTCCTGCGAGAGACGGCGAAAGGGAATGTGCTGACAGCGGGAAACCAGCGTCGGCAGCAGGGCGGCGGTATCTGGGGCCAGCAAAA
>JBCBJE010000782.1:0-2971 GCA_038523735.1 Cyanobacteria bacterium J06626_18
AAACAAGTACTCTCATTGTGTAACAAACCATAACAATTTGTCAGAGAAAGACAGTCTACCGAGATACCAGTTGCCGCCTACCCCTCAATTTGATTGCGATACTCCTCCGAAGACATGGCATCGTCTAGCTCCGTTAGATCGTCTACTTTGATTTTGATCAGCCAACCATCGCCATAGGGATCATCCGCTATCTGCTCCGGAGAATCCACCAGCGGGTCATTCCGCTCCAAAACGCTGCCTGTTGTAGGCGATTTCAAATCCTCAACCGCCTTCACTGATTCCACAGTGCCAAAAGTCTCTCCTTTTTCAACCGGGTCACCCACTTCGGGCAATTCTAAGAAAACAATATCGCCCAACTGATCAATGGCGAAGGCGGAAATGCCCACCGTCACCACGCTTTCTTCTTCATCAACCCGCATATATTCGTGGGTGTCCTGATACATCAGTTCATCGGGATACTCAAGCGCCATGATGGTCCCTCGTGTCAGCCAGTGCGCTGTTTGCCAGTGCTGCCTGACTTTTTAGCCCATCTATTATCCAGAAATCAAGAGAAATTGGGTGGCGTTACGAATTTTTGCGTTTGTAAAAGGGACGCTTCACAACCTGAGCTGGGTAATGCTTGCCGCGAATTTCCACATTCAGGGTTTGTCCCATCTTGCTTACCGCTGTAGGCACATATGCCAAGGCAATCGGATAGCCCAGTGTTGGCGAGAGTGTCCCACTGGTGACGATACCAACCGCCTGACCTTCATGCTGCACGATGTAGTCATGACGGGCGATGTTACGCCCCTCCAGTTGTAGCCCTACCAGGCGCTGGGTGACGCCCTGCTCGATTTGGCTTTCCAGGACTGATCGCCCCACAAACTCCCCCGCGCCATCCAGATGCACCAGCCATTTGAGACCCGCTTCCAGAGGTGTGGTTTCATCGGTAATGTCCTGTCCGTACAAGGCCATCGCCGCTTCTAAACGCAGCGTGTCCCGTGCCCCCAAGCCACAAGGCGTTACGCCCGCCTCAAGTAGCGCTGTCCAGAGTTGCTGCCCCGTCTCAGGCGCTACCATCACCTCAAAGCCATCTTCCCCGGTATAGCCTGTGCGGGCCAGAAACGCCGGTTGTCCCAAGATGGTGCCCTCCAAATGACCAAATCGGTTGACCTGCGACAGGTCTTCTTGGGTGACACGCTGCAGGTGAGCAACCGCATCTGGCCCTTGAACAGCCAGGAGGACGCGATCGCCGGACACATCCTCAAACATCAGTTCCTTGGTTGGCAGATGCTCTAGCAGCCAAGCTTTATCTTTGGCAGTCGTAGCGGCATTGACGATAATGGCGACCTGCTCGGCACCGCCTGGCTCAGTTCCCTGGCAGTAGATGATCAGGTCATCGATAATTCCCCCTTTGGGATTGAGGAGTACCGTGTATTGGGCGGCTCCGGGCTGTAGTCGACCCAAGTCAGACGGGACTAGTCGCTGTAGCTGGGCCAATACATCCTTCCCCGTTAGAAAGAACTTGCCCATGTGAGAAATGTCGAACATGCCCGCCTGTTTGCGGACGGCTTCGTGCTCTTGCTTGATGCTGCTGTACTGCACCGGCATTTCCCAGCCAGAAAACTCGGTGAAGCGGGCGTTGAGGTCTGCAGAGGCAGCATAGAGGGGAGTGCGGGCGGGCATAGATAAGGGTCGAGGTAGGCGATCGCTCTTGATTGTAAGGTCTTCGAGGGACCGTTTTGAGAAACTCAGTCCCTGACCTCTAGCAAGTCAGCCTGTGAAAACCGATACCCTGTTTTACCAAACCTTTCAGCTCCTGCCAGAATTATTGGGTCAGCTCCTGGGCGATGCTTCAACGGCAGGTTACAGCTTCAAGTCGGTTGAAGTCAAAGAGCTGGCAAGGCGCATTGACAGTGTTTTCTTTCCACCCAAAGGTGGCCCCGATCAACGTCTTTACTTCGCTGAAATTCAGTTTCAAAAAGAGAATGCACTTTACGAGCGGCTATTAACCGAAACATTTCTGTACTTGGGTCAGTATCGCCCCAAGCGTCGGTGGTAGGCTGTCTTAATTTGGGCGAATAAAAAGCTGGATTCTGGCATTCCCGAACACTATCGAGAGCTGCACGAAAGCGGCTTATTGCGCGTGATTCATCTTGACGATGTGCCGGGTACCGACACTATAGGTCTGGGGCTGATGCGCCTTGTAACTGCCGACGTCAACCGTCCTGAGGATATTCGGCCTCAGGTGATTCAGCTGCAAGAATTCGTCACCGAGTTTGCCAACGATCCCCGCAGGGCAGCGATAATAGAACTAATCGATAAGGCGCTGTTGTGTAAGTTTCCCCAACTAACTTCTGAGGATTTGAAAGCCATGTTTGGACTAGCCGACTTGAAGGAAACCAAAGTGTATCAAGAGGCTTTGCAAGAAGGCATTGAGCTAGGCGAAGCAAGAGGCGAAGCAAAAGGCGAAGCAAGAGGCAAAGAGAGAGGCAAGATTATAGGCAGGCTCCAAACGGTGTCAATCTTGGCGGAATTAGGACTGTCTGCGGAAGATATTGCCAGAAGGTTAGACCTGGAAATAGAACTTGTGCAAAAAGCGCTTGACGTTAACAGCGCTGATGAAGAGGGTGAGTAGTCGGCAGTAGCCTCGATTGTCTGACCACTTTGGAGAATTGAGAGCTGTTTGAACTTGCCGACTTAAAGAAAACCAAAGTGTATCAAGAGGCTTTCCAAGAAGGCGTTGAGCTAGGCGAAGCAAGAGGTCTGCTCCGAACGGTTCCTATCTTGGCTCGCTTAGGAATGTCTATCGAAGACATGGCCAAGAAGCTGGATTTAGAGATAGGACTCGTACAAAAAGCGCTTGACCAAGGCGCTAAGACACGTTTTGAGGAACCGGTTTGCTGAATAAACTACGAGGGTATTCGTTGCCCTCTACAGCAGCCCGGTCTCTGACTTCCGATTTCTACGTGAGTTAGGAACCGGAAGTCAG
>JBCBJE010000783.1:0-2966 GCA_038523735.1 Cyanobacteria bacterium J06626_18
GTGAAGGTTTCTGCCCCTTGCTGGATTTCCTGGCTACCATCTTGCCGTTGAGTAAACCAGTCGGGATGTGTCTCGCGCAACGTGTATTCAGCGGGGGCCATGAAGCCAAACTCAAACCAGGGAATAACCGCCATACCCTCAGCGTGAGCCAGTTCAATCAGCTCCTGCAGCATGTCCCGATCGTCCTGTGCTGCTTCAAAGGCAGGATTATATCCTGGCCAGAGTCGCTGTTTCTCGCCCAAGATCCGTTCTACGGTTGGGCTGGGATAGAGTGAATACCCACTGTTCCACACCACCGGATACAGTGTGTTGATATGCATGGCCTTAAGTCGCCGGATTCCATCAACCAAGTTTTCGCGCGAGAATAAGACCTCACTGTCAATATTCGTCAACCAGACGCCCCTCAGCTCCGCATCCGGCTGTCGCTGATCCGGCAATGCTTGGGGACGCGCCACAAAATCAACCGCGATCGCGCTGCGAAGATCACTATCCTGATTGGCTTTGCAGAGCATGGCAGCAAGTTCGCCCCGCGTAATCAGACGACTCGCTTCGAATCGCTGGGGCTCTGGATAGTTCACCAAAACGCCTCCAGCCAAGGCAGACGCGATCGCCTCGCGCCCGTACCCTGGTATCTCGCTAGCATCAGTCAGGCTTGCTGTCAGCAAAGCATTTGCCTGTGCCACATAGGGTAATTCCAGCTTGGCTGTCAAAGCTGCTACTGCCTCGGCCCGCGTCACGGGTCGATCAGGTTCGTAATAGTGGCTAGGGTAGGTGTAGAGTACATTCACTGCCGAGGGAATCCGCAGTGCAGATTCAGCCGCACTGGCTCCTGCATAGGCACCGCTGGTTGGCAAGCTATAGTTCAGGATGTCAGTAACGACAGACCAAGTAGCTGGTTCGTCAGGAAAGAATCGCTTCTGCTTGTTTATAGGAATTGCACGGCGAAGGGACAGTTCGTGGATGCAGTTACCGGCCCAGTGGTTATCAATATCTGTAGGGATAGCAGGCGGTGGTGGCGGTTTCCTGAAAGCGTTCTCATCCTCGTTATCCAGCATCGTTTCACCAGTATTCCCAGACTCTGAGACGAGTTGTTCCTGGATAGCCAGGGCAATACGAGTATGAGACTGGGCCAGCAATGGAACAAAACTGCCAACCGCGATTACCAAAACCATCCCTAAGAGAATACCTGTGAAGAATCGCTGAGGATATTGTCGCGATCGCTTCCATGCCTGCCGTTCCTGTGCAGACTCCTTTCTTGAAAAACCCCTCATCAACCCCCACTCCTTTTTGCCGTGTAGCCCGCTTTCTGTAAAAAATCGACCAGCTTCTGGGCATGGTCACCCTGAATTTCAATCGTGTCGTCCTTAGCTGTGCCGCCAGTGCCACATTGGGCCTTTAGCTTCTTCGCCAATGTTTTCAAGGTATCTGGACGATGTTGGAAGCCACTAATCACAGTTACGGTTTTACCACCGCGCCCTTTGCGGCTAACCTGCACTTTCAAAGTCTGCTGGGCTGGCGGTAGGTCTGCAATTCCTCGCTTCAGCGCTGGCGATCGCTCCGTCGCAAATTCCGAATACACCACACGATCGCGCTGCGAGGACTGATTCTGCGATCCCGATGATTTCCGTTTACCCATCGCTGCTAGCCCAGCACTGTTGATAAAAAAGCCGAGCCTATGCCCGTTACAGGATCTCGAAATGAAGAACCCAACCTTACTACACTACTACCGTTTGCAGCTTTGTGGATAGAGGAAAAGTGGAAGGGTGGAAGGGTAGAGGCGTGGAAGGGTAATGGGGAGATGGAGTGATGGGCGGCGCAAAATCCCTTAAGGGCGAGGCATCTGGTCCGTATTCTCACCACACGGCGAAACTCTACGCTCCAAATGCCTCGCCCAAACTCCACCAACCACTACTAACCAAGAACCGACTGCCGACTATCAACCATCAACCATCAACGAAGAACTAAGAACAAATAACCAAGAACCATCAAAAAATCGCTACAGTCCAGAGTCAGAATAGGTTTACATTTAAAGAAGGCTTTAGGCGAATCTTTTCAGGACTGTAGGAAATGTGGCGATCGCGCTGCGGGATGGTGGGAGCAACAAATATAAATGTTGAGTGTTTGGGATGTCGCTTTATTTGCAGTCTTGGGATTGACTGCGGGGATACTTTCTGGGTTGTTTGGCATTGGCGGCGGCATGGTGATTGTGCCGGGTCTGTTCTATCTGTTTCACATTTTGGACATTCCCTATGACATGCTGATGCATCTAGCTGCAGGCAGTTCCATGTGCATCATGGTGTTTACCTCAGCCTCTTCGGCATGGTCTCATCATCTCAAAGGGGATGTGAGGTGGCCGATTTTTGTTCGGATTATTCCGGCGATTGCAGTGGGCGTCACGAGTGGAAAATTGTTCGCTAATCGGCTGAATACGGATGTCCTAGAGCTTATCTTCGGGATGTTTCTGCTGTTTGTTTCCCTCAAGATTTTGCTCAACTGGCTGCCCAAGCCCGAAAATCCAGGTGAACCTAAGCGCTGGTTGACAAGCGTGATTGGGACTGTTCTAGGACTCAAGTCTGGGATTTTAGGCATCGGTGGTGGGGCCATTAGTGTACCGTTTCTGCTGTACTCTGGCCTCCCAATGAGTCAGGCGAGTGGTACGTCGGCTTCGTTTACGCTGCCTATCGCGCTTGTGGGCACCATCAGCGGGCTGTTGCTAACGGTCCCTCCAGAAACGATTCCACTCTCTACAGGAATGATTTATTGGCCTGCAGTGGCACTGGTTGCTCCTTTTACTATGCTGGGGGCACCACTAGGCACGCAGCTTTGCCATCGAGTACCCTCTGGTTACTTGAAGCGGCTCTTTGGGGCATTTCTATTGTTTGTAGGGGCACGTCTTCTGTTGGAGGCATTGCCCAATTTTATGGATACGGTTTGATGCGGTAGGTCTGCGATTAATCGCAGACCTA
>JBCBJE010000784.1:0-2958 GCA_038523735.1 Cyanobacteria bacterium J06626_18
CAGAAGCCAACTTTGCTCGCCGCATGTTCTTTTACTTCGCTCGTCTACATCAGAAATACCTGCAGCAGGTCTATCCGATTGTGGTGTTCTCCTTCGATGAACCCCATCGAGTTGAGCCTCATCAGTACAAGGTTGAGTTCCCCGACTTAAAAGTGTTGGAGTTCAAGTTTGCCTCAATACAGTTGAATCGCCTCAACTGGCGCGATTTCTTACATCAGCGCAATCCGGTTGCAGCGGCGTTGATGAGTAAGATGCAGATTGCTGTTAAAGATCGACCGAAAGTCAAGGCCGAGTGTTTGCGGGTGCTGGCAACCCTTAAACTTGACCCAGCGCGAACTGAGTTGATTTCTGGGTTTGTGGATACTTATCTACGGTTGAGTCCAGCAGAGGAGCAAGTGTTTGCAGCGGAGCTGAATAGAATAGAACCAAGTGAGCGGGAGGGGATTATGGAAATTGTGACGAGCTGGATGGAACGCGGGATGGAGCGCGGGATGGAGCGCGGGATAGAACGCGGGATGGAACGCGGAATGGAACGAGAAGCGCGATCGCTCATCAGGCGACTACTGCCCCGGAAGGTTGGCGCATTGCCGGAATCAATTAATGATCAGCTCGAGACTCTCTCAACTGCTCAGCTGGAATCGCTAGCCGAAGCACTTCTGGATTTCTCGGAGCCGTCGGACTTGGAAGCTTGGCTATCGCAGCAGTAGCCTCAACCGAAACCAGATCAAAGCCGGATTTTTGAGGTAATTGAACGCGTAAGTCTCTCAGTAAAATGGGTTCTTCACTATCGGCGTGTCGAAAGTAACAGTTGTCATACCAAAGATTTGATATTTGTTTGTGCATATTTGCTAGCAAATGCGCTTAGCAGCCCACGACAAGCCAATTCTAAAAAGATTTGCTGACTCTGTGATGTGAAACAGTTGTTTTCACCTTTAATACCTACACAATCAGCTGCTTTCGCAAGTCGTGTGAAAGACCGTTCTTTACTAGAGGTCACAGCAACTATGCTGGAACAAAGCCCCAAATCCCTCAACCGCCGTCTCCCTTGGCTGACAATTGCGCTAACGAGTTTATTTCTGCTTCTGGTTGCTCAGCCAGGGCTCGCCCAAGATGAGCCTGTTACTGGCGTCGATGCCATTTTTCAGCCCATCGTTAACATCATGTCCACTCTGCTGTTCTTCAAGATTGGCGGGGAGAACGGATTTCCATTTATCGTACTGTGGCTGTTTGTGGCGGCACTGTTCTTCACCCTGCGTATGGGTTTCATTAACCTGCGCGGCTTTAAACACGCCATCGATGTCGTTCGAGGAAGATTTGACGATCCTCACGATGAAGGCGAGGTGTCGCACTTTCAAGCGTTGGCAACAGCTGTTTCCGGCACAGTGGGTCTTGGCAATATTGCCGGGGTCGCCGTGGCGATTCAGCTGGGCGGACCGGGGGCAATGTTCTGGCTCACCCTAGCTGGGTTTTGCGGAATGGTGACCAAGTTTACCGAGTGCTCCTTAGCAGTAAAGTATCGCCGCATCCTCGATGATGGGACGGTACTGGGTGGCCCGATGTATTACCTCACAAGAGGGCTATCGCCCAAAGGAATGCGTCCTTTGGGACAGGGATTGGCTGTTCTCTTCTGCATCTTGTGCCTTGGCGGGAGCTTGGGTGGAGCCAACATGTTTCAGTCAAATCAAGCGTATGCAGCCATCGCTGGACTTTTTCCCGGACTACCCGCTTGGATATTTGGGCTAGTTCTGGCCGGATTAGCGGCTTTCGTCATCATCGGTGGCATTCAGCGTATTGGGGCAGTCGCGGAAAAACTTGTCCCCGCAATGGCAGCCATTTACGCGATCGCCTGCCTTTTTGTCATTGTGGTAAACATTGCTGAGGTACCGGCAGCCATTGGCACAATCATCAGTCAGGCATTCGCGCCTACTGCAGTAGGTGGGGGCCTTGTTGGTGTCATGGTCCAGGGAATTCGACGGAGTTCATTTTCCAACGAAGCTGGGGTTGGTTCTGCTGCTATTGCCCACTCGGCAGCCCGTACCGATGAGCACATTCGCGAAGGTATCGTAGCCTTACTGGAGCCCTTCATCGACACAATCGTCATCTGCAACATGACGGCGATCGCGATCGTGATTACTGGGGTTTATCAAGATACAGGCGAAGGACTGAGCGGGGTTGCTATGACCTCAAGCGCTTTCGAATCGGTGATTGGTTGGTTCCCTGTGGTCTTGAGCATCGCAGTTTGCTTGTTTGCCTTTTCAACGATCATCTCCTGGAGCTATTACGGTATCCAGGCATGGACTTATCTGTTTGGCGATCGCAGCACGCTGTTGTTCAAAATCATCTATGTTACCTGCACCTTCCTTGGGACCCTCACTAGTCTGGGCTTAATCATTGATTTTAGCGACTTAATGCTGCTGGGAATGGCCTTCCCGAACCTAATCGGCTGCTACATCTTGTCCAACGAGCTAGCCGGCGACTTAAAAGACTACTGGCAACGCCTGACGTCAGGGCAGATGCCAACCTACGCGGACTTAGCGGCGAGCGCTCCTAAAGAGGGTTAGAGAGCTGTGTTTCTGGGTCTTGTTTGGGGCCACACTTTAGACAAGGCTCAGAAATGGTATCTGCGGATTTCGTTCTTTGTGCTGGCCTCACTTTGTCGATAATGAATTGACGGCGCTGACTGGGTGGCAGTGACTGATATTCACCATAGGTTTTACTAAACTGCCAAAACTTCTTCAAGATTGCCCAGGGTCGCGTATGGGCTGCGATCGCATCGAGTTCGGAGGATCGGCTGGATATTGAAAGCCAAAACATGATATGCTCCTCAGCTAGGTTTTCGATATATCTTGATCTTAGGGAGCCCAGATAGAGACGACAAACGCCAGAATCGATGACATCTATGCAAGCAATAAATATGATTCTGATACTCAGCCGCACTCCTCTGTTCCAGCTGTATGG
>JBCBJE010000785.1:0-2941 GCA_038523735.1 Cyanobacteria bacterium J06626_18
CAAAGAATTTTTCTGGGCAGACTACAATCCCCGCACTGAATCTGACAGCGATACTCAAATCGTTCGCACGTTTAAGCAAAATCTGGAAGCCCACTATCGCGCGCTCACAACAGGTATAGAAGAAGCCCTATATCAGGTGCAGGATTACGCCACCGCCCAACATCTGCATCCTAATTATTTCAGCACTGTCATCAAACGCAAAACTGGCAAAACCGTCAACACCTGGATCACAGAGAAAACCATTGCCGAAGCCCAAGCCCTCCTGTCGCGATCGCCCCAACCCATCCAACAAATTGCCTATCAGCTCGGCTTCAAAGACGCTCCTCACTTTTCTCGCTTCTTCAAAAAGCAAACGGGACTAAGTCCGTCAGACTTTCGGCAACAATTGCAGGATCTCTAAATTGAATTCTTAGTTCTTAGTTCTCAGTTTTGAGTTCTAAGTCTTGAGTTTTAGGTCTCTCCTTCAACCTCCTCACTTCCGAATTCCGAATTCCGAATTCAATTACTCCCCCATCCCCTTAGAAATCGACACGATCGCCTGAGAAATATCCATGGTCCCTGGAGAGGTGCTTTGGCTTAATGGAATCAAAGCCCACTCGGGCAGTCTTTCAAGAGGAACAAAACGATGCAAACACGAACTCTCGGAACGAATGGCCCCGCTGTTTCCGCAATCGGTCTTGGCACTATGGGCATGTCTGACTTTTACGGTCCTGCTGATGAAGCCGAAAGTATCGCTACGATTCAGGCAGCGCTTGATGCGGAGATTACGCTGCTGGATACGGGCGACTTCTATGGCATGGGGCACAACGAACTGCTGATTCGGGAAGCGTTGAAGGGACGCGAACGCGATCGCGCAATTATCAGCGTCAAGTTTGGGGCGCTGCGGGATCCGGCAGGCAACTGGCTCGGCTATGACGGACGTCCGGCGGCGGTTAAGAGTTCATTGGCCTACACGCTCAATCGCTTAGGAACAGACCACATCGACATCTATCGGCTGGCACGGCTTGACCCGAATGTGCCGATTGAGGAGACGATTGGGGCGATCGCGGAAATGTTTGAGGCGGGTTACGTCCGTCATATTGGCCTCTCAGAGGTGAACGCGGACACGATTCGGCGGGCGCAGGCGGTGCATCCCATTGCGGATTTGCAGATCGAGTACTCGCTCATTTCGCGCGGCATTGAAGCCGACATTCTGCCCACTACGCGAGAGTTGGGAATTGGTATCACAGCCTACGGGATTCTCTCGCGGGGCTTGCTCAGCGGTCACTGGTCGAGGGAGCGATCAGAGCAGGCGCGTGATTTTCGGGCGATTTTGCCACGGTTTCAAGGAGAGAACTTAGAGCAAAATTTGGCTCTTGTCGAAGCTCTGCGGGCGGTCGCGGAATCGAAAGGAGTGACGGTGGCTCAGGTAGCGATCGCCTGGGTTTTGGCTCAGGGCAACGACATTGTGCCGCTAGTGGGAGCTCGGAAGCGCGATCGCTTACAGGAATCTCTGGGAGCCCTGGATGTGACCCTAACAGCGGACGATTTGACTCGCATTGAACAGGCTGTTCCCAAAGGTGCGGTAGCTGGCACCCGCTATCACGATGAGCAGATGGCGGCGCTGGATAGTGAGCAGGCTTAGGGATTCGCCGTCAGCATTGCTAGGAGAATAGCGCGACTCAGGGGACTGTCTAGCAGCGTAGCTCCCTGAGTCGCTTCGATGGGGGAGGTGCCCAGGATTTGAATGGTGTCGTAGATTGTTTCATACAGCACGCGATCGCCTACCAACCGTGCCCCACCCAGTGCAAAAGCCGTAGCGGATGGCGAGATACCTTGAATCAGTTCACCAGAGTCAACATCGCCCGCACCTTCCTGACCTACGGGATACTCGCGGATGCCGACTAGCCCTGAGAACTCAACCTTTTGACTGTCCACAACGCTATTGAACAGCGCCTGAGCCAAGTCGGCATCGACAAAGGAGAGAAAATACGCGCTGAGAACCGTACCGCTAGCGCGGGGTACGTCTGTGGGGATACCGGAAGCAGCATTGACGGCCTGAAAAACCAGACCCGTTTCTGAATCGACCCAGTTTTGTTGAAACTGGCGTAGAAGGGAGTCGAGTAAGGGCTGGTGATCTTTACCTGTGGCGCGATCGTACAGACCGATTGACGCAACGACTGCCGCTAAATCTGCCGGGTAGGCTTCCTGGGGATAGGTCTCAATGATGCCGTGTGGGGCTGCTTCTAGACGACGAACAAATGCCTCAGTTAGCTGATCGTTGATTTGAGCAAAGGGCGTGTCCGGTTGGTGTAAGCGGAGCATAGAAAGTGCCAGATTGGTGTAGCCCAAGTAGGCGTGACCGTTGGCAGATTCCAAGGTCGCTAAGCCTTCTTCACCCCATGCTTCGGTGCCGAAAGCATTCATTGTGGGTGCGAGAAGTCGATCAATACTCTGCGCCATCATGGGCAGGTAGTCATCCCGTAATTCATGATGAGTGAGGATAACCTGACCTAACCCCAGCACCGCCATTTGGTAGCTGCCAACCGCCCATTCCCCGTCAAATCGAGCACTGCCAGTGTTAAAGTCTTCGGCGCTGATGCCTCGCTGAATGTCTTCGATAACCTCGGCGGCAAGTGCTTGCTGTGCTGCGCGATCGCCCTCAAAAAGTGCCTCGGCTTCACTCACAAGTGCTGTTGGAGCAGGATTTTCTTCACTGGATTGAATGGGGGCTTGAGGTGTGCGGGATGTCGTTTCACGAGAATTGTTGAGATAAAGGACGAAGGGAGCGATCGCACCCAGCAGCAACACACAAACAATCCATCCAACTTTTCGCATACTTCTGAAGTTTTGGCTCTACGGAAATGAGTATGCTGTTGTAGCAACTACTATACCGAGCTGTTATGGTGCCTTTACTCACTGAGTTATTAGGTTTGCCAGGAATTGATGTGGAGTCTTACAA
>JBCBJE010000786.1:0-2933 GCA_038523735.1 Cyanobacteria bacterium J06626_18
CGTCGATCAGCCACCCCTGCATGCAAAAACACCAAGGAATCACCATTACCTGATCGTTCACATGCAAGCTGAGCACTTTCTACTCGAACCCTAAATGCTTCTGTCATGATGGAAGCTACCCGTAAATCAAAAACAAAAACTGCTGGCAATTTTCTCTTTTTCCATTAACCATTGACAAAAAACTCCCTATCAACCCCTAAACACGAGCAATTAACAAACAACCAATAACCATTAACCAATAACTAATAACGAACAACCACTAACCAATGCTAGTCGAGCTTGCTATCGGTGATGCCTACGGTGCGGGATTCGAATACGCACCTGAATCCATGATTTGGGAACAGAACGATCTCAGCGCCTACGTTCAACATCCGCGACATGATATTCGTCCAGGTTGCTACACAGACGATACCCAAATGAGTATTGCCATTGCTGAGGCGATCGCCTCGGGCGAACCGTGGACCCGCGAGGTGCTAGCCCACCGCTTTGTCACCACCTTCAAACGCGATCCGCGCGAAGGCTATGCCCGTGGCTTCTATGCCTTCCTCCAAGAAATTAGGGATGGTGAGGAGTTTTTGGCCAAAATCCGGCCTCATAGTGACAAAAGCGGAGCGGCCATGCGCGCTGCCCCGATTGGGGTATTCCCAGACGTCAACACGGTGATTGACCTTTGCCGCCTGCAAGCGGCCCTCACCCACAACACACCGGACGGCATCAATGCGGCCCTCGTCGCCAGCTTGATGTCGCACTATTTTCTGCACAGGGTTGGGTCTAAATCAGCGCTGCCGCAATTCATTCAGCAATATGTGCCGGGTCCTTGGGCGGAACCTTGGCAAGGTAAAGTCGGTGCCCAAGGTCTCATGAGTGCTCACGCTGCCCTAACCGCCGTCATGGCTCATGACTCACTGAGTGAAATTCTCAAAGCCTGCATCGCGTTTACCGGGGATGTGGACACTGTTGCCGCGATCGCCCTCGGGGCTGCTGCCTGCGCTCAAGACATTGCCCAAGACCTACCTGCAGTATTGTTCAACACGCTTGAAAACAGCACCTACGGGTTGGGCTTTCTGCAAAATCTTGACCGTCAGCTGCTACAAATCGCGGCATAAAAATGCCAGCATGGCAGCTCCACATTTCGTCTGAGGCGCACAGCCGCTTGCCCCCACGAATTCGGGATGGGTAACCATGATTCCTGAAAACGGTATGACCCATAATTCTTAGCTATCCAAAACTCCTGCTCCCGGCCAGTACTCAAACCAACATGCGATACTACAGTTTGGTTGCTTGAATTAAGGCTGCTTTATCTATTGAATGGCTAAAACTGATATAGATGCAGTGTTGCGTAGGCTCCCGATCGCGACAGGTATTCTCGGGAGTTCGCTGCTTATGATCAATCGCTTTCTGACCCCGGCTCTGACCGATTCCCAAGCTCGGTCTGATGTCATGGGCATCATTTTGAGTGCGCTTTTAGTGCTGACGGGTTTACTCTGGCAGCAGGTCCAGCCGCGTCCGCCGGAAGCTGTAAAGCTTGAAGGTAAGGAAGGCTTTGAGTTAGCTGAAGACCTGCCAGATGCCATCCGAACGGAGCTAGCCTGGGCCTCGCATTTGCTGCTGACCAATACCGTGACGCGATCGCTCGTTGCTTATTACGATGGCCAGGTACTGATGCGTCGGGGCGTTTTAGGTTCTACTGACGAGGTAGTGCCGGGTGCTATTCTTAAGCGCGTTTTAGAGAAAGGGAAGGCGGTTTACCTCGTCAGCCTTAAGCTTTATCCAGGGCGGGTGGAGTTTACCTACCTGCCCGAGAACACGCAGGGCGTTATCTGTCAGCCGATGGGAACGAAAGGGGCGCTGATTCTGGCAGCCAACGCTCCGCGCAGCTATACCAAGCAGGATGAAAACTGGATTGAGGGTGTCGCTGATAAGCTAGGTGAGACGTTAGATTCAATAGCTTAGGAGTCGAGAAGCCAGGGTTCTTATGAAAGCAGTTTAGGCTTCTGGCTTCTTACGAAGAACTCTGGCTTCTTACCTAATCATCCTCTGCATAAATCCACATGGATACGGTATTGCCAGCTCGGGTGAAGCCACATTTTTCGTAGAAGGCGGTCGTTTCACTCTCTGCTACCAGCATGTGCATGTGGAATCCCTCGTACCGCGCCTTTAGTTTTTCCAAGACGCGCTTGCCAATGCCTTGCCCTTGATAATCGGGATGAACCAACAGGTGAGGGTAATAAACAACCAAATATCCATCCGAGATGGCGTTGCCGATGCCTACCAAGCGATCGCCCGTCCAAGCTGATATCAAGGTATGGGAGTTTAGTAGGGCTTGATGCAATGCTTGGGGTTTGTTGGCGGAAGACCATCCGTTTGCCTGATAAAGCGTCAGGATCGGCACTAGTTCAACATCACGTTGATCCGAAAAAATAATCTCTTTCTCTGCCACGGTTACAGCCCTAAACCATACCTACTCATTTGCCGACTTATGCTGCTTCTTACACCATTCGTCTTTTTGCAGCCTACAAATGCTGAGTTATACCAATTCTGTGTAGGGTAGCTACACATTTCGTCTAAGGCGCACAGCCGTGCGCTCTTACAGATTCTTGATCTGTAGCCGTAAAAGTGGTGTGATACACAATTTCTCCAATCGTTCGACTGAGGCTCACGAAGCAGTCCAAAATCCAAAATCGGGAATCGTCCTGAAAATAACTGGAAAAATTGCATAGTTGTGCAAATGATACCCTGCGGTTTTCATCCTTCGGAGGTGCTGCTGAGGCGGTATGGGCGATCGGTACTACCCTCGGATTACGACGACTGAGCGATCGCTTGATGTCTCAGCCTGTTCTGTAGTTGTCCGCTCAGCGATCGGAGCGAGTCCTGGACGCTGATCAAAGATTATTAACCAGCCACTGTCAAGGCCGAGCCCTGCCAAGTATCGA
>JBCBJE010000787.1:0-2930 GCA_038523735.1 Cyanobacteria bacterium J06626_18
CGATCGCACTTCTTATTCCCTCAACGTTCTGTCAGTTGAATTTAGCTCAGGGAAAAGCCTTGATTGCTAAAGCTGCTGTAGTGAGCACGGTTTTACTGCTGTTTGTCAATCTGATCTCACTGAGAAATTATTTTTTTGATTCTAGGTACGCTCGCGACGATTATCGGGCTGCAGCCGAATATGTTAACAATAACCTCAACGCCGAAATTCCGTCAGTTCTGCTTTGGGGACACAAGAAGCTACTTCAGTACTATGGCGATAATAAGACGATTGGTGTCGACGGTACCCGAATTGAGGCGGACGAGTTGTCAGAACGTCTGAAGACGCTGACGAATGGATCAGAAGAAATTCTAGTCGTCATTAATCGCGAATTTTTCCTCGATTATTCTGTCGAGTCAGCTTTGCAGAATACATATATTCTGGATACGAAGAAAAGATTTTCGTATTTTGATATTTACAGGTTTAAGCAGTTGTGAGCTTATGAGCGATCGCACATGAGGAGCATCAGTGATCGTCCGCCTACTACGACCGAATTCCCGACTAGCGTTGTAGGGGGCTCGATAAATCCAGTCTTGATTTTGGTGTCGATTACTAGATGCCAATTCCGCTCGGCCAAGACTTCTGGCACCATAAACGTCTGAGCCTCGGCTTGAGCATTGAAGAGCAACAAAAAACTAGCATCCACAATGCGCTGGCCCCGTGGGTCCGGACTAGGGATCTCTTCCCCATTCAGAAATACGCCGATAGTCTTAGCTTCAGCGTCTTGCCAGTCTGCTTCGCTGATGCCGCTACCATCAACATTGAACCAGCCAATATCGTGAATGCCCGAGCCGTGAATATCACACCCCTGGAACCAATCGCGGCGCTGAAATACCGGGTGTGCTTGACGAAACACAATTAGACGCTGTACGAACGTCAGAAATACCTGCTGTTCAGCATCAAGGTGCCAATCCAGCCAAGCTAAGGTGTTGTCCTGGCAGTAGGTGTTGTTATTGCCCTGTTGCGTGCGCCAAAACTCATCGCCACCCAGTAGCATTGGCACGCCCTGGGATAGCAGCAACGTAGCGACAAAATTACGCTGCTGTCGGGCGCGAATCTCCAATACGAGCGGATCGGTCGTTTTACCCTCGGCTCCGCAATTCCAGGAGCGATTGTAGCTCTCGCCGTCGCGATTGCCTTCACCGTTGGCTTCGTTGTGCTTTTCGTTGTAGCTCACGAGGTCGCGCAAGGTAAAGCCGTCATGGCAAGTGATGAAATTAATGCTGGTGTGGGGACGCTTACCGTTGGATTCGTACAGGTCTGAACTGCCGGTTAGTCGAAAGGCAAAATCGCCGAGTCGACAATGGGCTTCGCGCCAAAAATCACGTAGCGTGTCGCGATACTGGCCGTTCCACTCGGACCAGAGAAGCGGAAAATTGCCAACCTGGTAGCCGCCTTCACCCAGGTCCCAAGGTTCAGCGATTAACTTAGTGGTAGACAGCACTGGATCTTGATGAATAATGTTGAAAAAAGCGGCAAGGCTATTCACCTCATACAGTTCCCGTGCCAGAGCGGATGCGAGATCAAACCGGAAGCCATCCACATGCATTTCCTGGACCCAGTAGCGTAGGCTGTCCATAATTAGCTTTAACACCTGAGGATGGCAGACGTTCAAAGAATTACCGCAGCCTGTGAAGTCCATATAGTAGCGGGGCAGGTCTTCCACCAGACGGTAGTAGGCTTCATTATCAATACCGCGAAAGGCTAGCGTGGGGCCGAGATGGTTGCCTTCGCCTGTGTGGTTGTACACCACGTCGAGAATGACTTCGATACCCGCTGCATGGAAGGCTTTCACCATCGCCTTAAACTCGCGCACCTCCTGTCCCTGGGTACCCGCTGTACTGTAGCCTGCATAGGGAGCAAAGTACCCCAAAGAGTCATAGCCCCAGTAATTGCGAAGGCCGACGCTGACTAAATGACCGGGTGAGGCATTGAAATGATGCACGGGCAGGAGTTCGATCGCAGTTACCCCTAATGTCTTCAAGTGCGCGATCGCAGCTGGATGAGCTAAGCCTGCGTAGGTGCCCTGCAATGTTTCGGGAATCTCAGGATGTTGCTTGGTAAAGCCCTTAATGTGGGCTTCGTAGATGATGGTTTCGTGCCAAGGCGTTTGCAGGGGCTGGTCGCCTTCCCAGTCAAACTGCGAATCAATCACAACAGCCTTGGGAATGAAGGCCGCGTCATCTAGGTCAGAACAATCAAGGTCACGGTCTTCAGTCAGCACATCTCCAATGGGATAGCCGAAGATGGCTGGACCATGCTGAATATCGCCCGCGATCGCCCGCGCATAGGGATCCAACAATAGCTTTTTGGCGTTGAATCGCTTGCCCAGTTCCGGCTCGTAAGGCCCTTCTACCCGATAGCCGTAGTGTTGCCCTGGCCCAACCCCCGGCAGGTAGCCATGCCATACATAGTTGCTCACCTCGGGCAGCCGTATCTGGGTTTCCTGGCCCTGCTCGTCGAATAAACAGAGCAGAACGGCAGTCGCGTTCTCGGAAAAAATCGCGAAGTTGGTGCCGTCGCCGTCCCAAGTGGCCCCCAAAGGACGCGGACTACCGGGCCAGATAGGTGGTGTCATGAAGGTTCCTAGACTCACAGCAGGCTTAACCGCCTTGATTGTAGCGGGTTAGACACGATGAAGATCCTGTTGGGAAGAGGGGTACTTTCGCCAGACTCTAGCTCCCTTCGACAATCATTCCAGGACTATCGAGGGGGGAGCATCCTCCTTAAGCAAACCTTGCAACGTGCGCAGGTCGACCTCAAGGTTGTCTGCAGACTCGCTTCTTCCATACTTTCTAAGAATTGACCGCGCTTGCTCCAGTTCAGCAATGGCAGTTTCGTAGTTGCCTAGAAAAGAATGCATCATGCTAGAACGCATTAAAGCCGCGGCG
>JBCBJE010000788.1:0-2901 GCA_038523735.1 Cyanobacteria bacterium J06626_18
AATGACCTAATGGACATCATCATGGGCGAGCAGCTGCACTTTAACTCGATTGAGGGCGTTGGCGTTGCCTTTCACCTGATGGGGTGCCTGTCGGAGTACGGCAAGCTGGGGCTGACCTGTGTAGGCAACACACCTGAGGAAGCGGAGCAGATTTATGAGCAGGTTGTCTCGGCATTGGATCGAGGGACTGCACAGTGAAGCCAACCGTCATTCTGCGGGTAGATGCGAGCGCCCGTGCTGCGGCTGAATCCTATAGCCGTCAGCTGGGTGACTACCTGTTGGCAAAACTTGTACGACAATATGCTCAAACAACTGTTCTCCGGAGAGACCTCTCTAAAGGGGTTTCACCCCTCTCTGAAGAACAAATTGCTGCAAGGGAGACACCCGAAAAAGATCGCACGGGTGCACAAAAAAACTGCTGAAACCCTAGGAGGAGATGATTTTGGAGCTGAGGGCTGCTGACGTTCTTTTGCTGACAACACCGATTTACAATTTCTCAATACCGGGTGCGTTGAAGGCGTATATCGATCTAGTCTGTCGTCCCCGCCTGACGTTTCGCTACACAGAGGAGGGACCCGTAGGACTGTTGGATTGCCGGGCCTATTTGGTGATTACATCAGCGGGAACGCCGATTGATAGCGAAGTGGATTTTTCAACGCCCTATTTGAGGCATATTTTGGGATTTATGGGAATTGATGAGGTCGTGGTGATTGGGTGCGATGGTCTTCAGGACCGGCTTAGCCATCGCACTTGGCAAGGCCCAGCCGCACGGCGCATGCAAGTACAGCAGCAGATTGATCGATTAGTAATGCCTTAGAGGCCCAAACGTAAACGGGTACCAGCTAATAGCAATGGTGCTGAAGACCGCAGGTTGGAGATTAATACCCGCCTTTCGTTGCCCGTTCAATCTCACGCTTAGCCTGCTTTTGCTTGAGGGCGTCGCGCTTGTCGTGTAGCTTCTTACCTTTGCCTACAGCAATACTGACCTTGACGTAGCCATTCTTGAGGTACATTTTCAGCGGTACCAGGGTGAGGCCCTTTTCTTCAACTTTGCCAATCAGTTTGCGGATTTCGCCTTTGTGTAGCAGCAGACGACGCTTGCGGCGCGGGTCATGGTTGTAAGCCTGATTGGTCATCTTGTGGGGCGAGATGTGGACGTTGTGCAGCCACACCTCGGCATCGCGCACGTTGGCAAAGCCGTCGCGCAGGTTGACCTTGCCTTCGCGGATAGACTTGACCTCAGTGCCCTTTAGCTCGATGCCCGCTTCATAGGTTTCCAAGATTTCGTACTGAAAGCGAGCCTGACGGTTGTCGGCCACCACCTTGAAGCCGTCGCTGGGTTCTTGCTTTTTCTTTGCCATACTCTAATCCTCTGCCCTCACAGTGCCCCAGCGACAATGCACCATTCGTGCAGCTCATACTCGACGCAGCCGTTTCTAATCAGCGGGTCTGCCGCAACGATTTGCTTGGCTTCGTCGAGGGACTGGGCCTGAAATAATAGCATTCCACCCCCGTACTCGGCCCAATAGCCCGTTGTGGCTTGGTGACCTTTGGCGACCAGGTCTTTGACGTAGTCCCGATGTGCGGGCACCGATTGGTCAAAGGTGGCTTTGTCGACGATGCCGTGTTCAATTTTGACGAACCAGGGCATAGGCTTGGAAAAAGTCGCGTCAAGCGCAACTAGCGTAGTCGTCCGTATGGGTCAAGACTAACGCTTACTTGCATTCACTCGCTCACGCTTCTGGGCCAGGGTGCTAGAAGCAAAAATCCCAAACGCGACTAGGGACAGTAGCGTGGACGGTTCAGGCACTGATACCGGAGTAATATCGTCGCACGGTTTGGACGAATTTCCATCAAGCGTGACCCAAATTGGGCATTGTTGGGGCGTCACTGATGAAATTGTACTGTTGATCCAGTCGAAATGAGGGAAGACGCCTGTCCACCAGGACACATCCCCGAAGATACTAAACGTCGTTGTGCCGCCAGAGAGAACGCCTGCGATCGCAATGCCGCCTGCGGTCGAAACTAACGCTGGTCCGCCGCTGTCTCCGACCACGGTGGTACCTTCTAGCGGAATGGGAAAAGGACTTCCGGTACGGCTCTCGCTCGGGTCCCCAGGCTCATCAAAGTCTGTAGAGATAATATTTTGGGTGCCGTCTATCAGCGAGGCATCATCGTCAACTGCTTGACCATACGCATCGATAATATTGCGAACCGCCGCGCTATTAGCCGGTGCCTCAGAAGCGACAAAACCTAGACCATCGGCCCGTAGTCCCCAGCCGACGTTGACAGACTCAAGCCCGAGAATATTCTCACCTGGTTCGTTTAATAGCGAGAGCGGTGGGATGACCTCTGCTAGAGGGTTACTCAGCTGCAACAGCGCAACGTCACCATCGTCCAACAACTCACCCGGTCCTAACGTAAAAGTCTCTAGGACAGTTGCGCTTCCTAACAGTTGTTCAGTTGCTAGAGAAAAGTCGTCACCAAAACGCACCAAATCACCCGGCAGTACCTCGCAGTGGCGTGCAGTCAGAAACCAGCTATCACTGATGAGCGACCCTGTACAGAAAGCATTTCCAAAGAACGAGAGCTGACCAACGCCTGGGTAAAGATCTGCTTCAGCCTCCGCGGCTGGTTCATTCCCGGGTATAATAGAGATCGCCGTGGCAACAGGAGCTGTAACTCCCAAAGCAAAAGCGGACAGGGTACTTGATAACAGAAAAGCTTTTGCCTTGACATTCATAGCAGTATCCTTTTACCAATAAGTAGGTTCAAAAGATGGCGACGCGACGTGGGCTCTAACCCATTGAGGTTCAGGTATCAGCGCCTAACGTAGATAGAAGCGAAAAAGAAAATATGAAGCCAGCCGATGCATGGGTGTCAATCGCTCTGATCGGATTC
>JBCBJE010000789.1:0-2898 GCA_038523735.1 Cyanobacteria bacterium J06626_18
TATCGGTGTCGAAACCGAGCCCCTGCAAACTGCCGATTTGGTCACTCCGATAGTCAAACTCCAGAACCGTCTGCTCCGTGACCGTGTAATTGACTTCAATCTTTTGTCGCCCCTGCCCATCGATAGCAAAACCAATCGGTTCCGGGGCATCCACTACCAAGTCCGGATCGCCCGCCAAGAAGCCATAATCCGTAATGACCTCAGCGGTGCTCACCCCATCCGTTTCAACCAGGACTTCGGGTGGGGGGTCGTCTAAAGTAGACCGGAACATGCTTTGAGCTTCAGCGTCAAACGCCAGTTCTGATTCAATCGTCCCCGTGGCAAACTCTAGCTGCCAGTTACCCCCCAGAGCCGCATTGCCCGTCAAATCATCCGAGGCCACGACGTCGGCGCCCGTCAGTTGACTCAGCTCAGTCACAAACGCTTCGCCTGCGGCTCCCTTGGCTACCTCACAGCCATAGAGCAAGATGTCAGCTTCGTCACTCAGGGCCTGCTGCCATTGGGTCAGCGGGTCAACGTACTGCGGCAGGGTCGCCGCACTGAGCGTCGTATTGCCCAAGGTCACTTGCCCGGCATCCCCATGGGAAACGATGTGCAGGCTAGCGAGATCTTCATACTCGGCCAATAGCGCTGTTATCTGCGCGATACCCTCTGCTGCTGGATCCAGCACGATGACATCAGCGGTTGTCAGGCTATTGGCTAGGACTTCAGCTTCGGCAACCGCTGCATCAATGACAACCAGGCGATGGCGATTGTCTGAAGGCCCTGCAAAGGTCGTAGAGTCGGCTGTGAAAACTGGGGTATCGCTCAACGTATCGAAGTGACTGAAGACAGGCAGATTTACACGGTCAGACGCTGAATGAAGCATGGGGTTTCAGGGTGAAGCGAGAGGGGTATCGATAGCGTTGCCAAACGGCAAACTACCACCTGGTCCACGGCCTTCACTATGAGTACTTAGCAATCCGAGAAGAGGTTTGAGATTACCTTTGGAATCTTGACAAAGCGTGATTTTCCACAATTGCTTTCATAGCAATCATTGTTTATTTCATGGCATGACAAACCATATGTAAGAGAAGTTATGAGTCATTTCTTTGACTGTCAGCAATTCGATTTGATGTCGGGAACTTTGGGGTCAAGTCCCCTAAGGTGACGAATTGCTGCAACCTTACATGCCTCAAAACTCCTATCCTGAAGGCAAAACAGTCTAAAACTGCGATGGTTACCGATTAGCAAGCGTCGTAGGATGAGTCAACCTTCAAAAAGGCGCTGTTAAGCCTCATCAGACGCCCTCCCGGTGGCGCGCATTCTGCACAAAAACCCTTCATGGCAACTGCTGCCTAGCACTCCCATAACACCTGCACGGTGATCGCTTGACCACTGCGGATTCTCCTAACTTCGGGGGCTGGGTAGCTTTTGATACTGGTGGCGGAATATTGCTTAACCTGTTGCGGGCCATCAGTTTGACAAATTGAATCGGCAAACTTGAATCGACACCAAACCCCAGCACTGCCTCGGGGACGCTGAGGGGGCTGGGTTGGGTGGTGTATATGAGGAGTAAGAAGGCCACAGAAGTCGGTCGCAAGGCGTCAGTAGGTGCCGGTAGCTCCCGCTACTACAGACAGCTAGAACCGTACTGCGGGCGATTGAACAAGGGGGGTTTCGATAAGGATGTGGTCGGACACCAGTCGCGATCGCCCTGCTTCGGTGTCCCTTATTGGATAGCGGCTAAAGCTTACCCGCCACGGCTCGCTAGCAGGGCTCGATAGTCCTACACGGCTCGCAGCGATCGCTCACCTAACTCCGTCACCGGGTAGTACTTACGGCAGGCTCCCCTCGACTCGTCCACCTCATCGCCCCAGTTCCTTTGACGTGGACGACTGGCTCGCGATCACGGCTCGCATCGGCCTTATCCAATTCACCGACGCCCCAACCCTGGCGAGCCTCATCCCTCACGTAGTCGTTCATCCTCAATTACTCTATCTGCTATCTCTTATTCCGACTATTCCGACTCATAGAGCGATCGCCCCGACGCCAACACCGCAATTACGGGGAAACCTGATGGCGAAACCTTGGAGGAAAAGCCGAGAGGATCAGCTCGGCACTATCGATACCTCTATTGACCAGCTCCTTGAAGCCAAACAGCAACGCATCGAGCTGGTGCTCAAGGGCAAACGCAAAACTCTACGCGGCCTCGGCTCCATCAAAGACCTCGCCGTCCTCTAACCCTCAAAGACAGAACTAGGGCCGGTCGGCATCAAGGTAGAACGATAAAATAGGCTCGCTCTAGGGTAATGGCTGAAGACAGCCACCAAAAACTATGACCCCGGTCACGCCAAAGACTTCATTTAGGAGTTTTGCAGATGATCACTGCCAATGCATTAAAGCTACAAACACAGCACTTATTCACAAACTCACAATCCGTTGATTACGAGAAAATAATCACTGCTTGGGAAGCCCATTTTAGGGGCAATTCCAATGGCGAAACTCGATTTCAGGATGGACATCCGTCAGAATTAGACGACTTAGTGTCGCTAGGAATACTTGAAACCTTTTGGGGCGATCATAACTTTGCAGTCACTGAATTTGGCGATAAAATCTTTGAGCCTTTGCACAAAGATTGGTACGAAGCCTTAAGGTCTCAACCTTTCGTTGTTCCTGGACTGGGAATTACTCTCTAGGTCATTAACCGGACTTGCGTCGATCACAGCCATCCACAACCTCAGTCTCCGTGGCACTTCATACATCGGAAGCGCTTGGGTGACACGGGAAATCCGAGGACGCTGCTCTACTGGCACATGCCTCCACGACGCGGCGAGGCGTCGCTCACGGGTTGACCGTGTTTCCTGGAGACCTTCATTATCAATACTTGCAGCCGATCATGGGACACCAGATGCTTAA
>JBCBJE010000790.1:0-2896 GCA_038523735.1 Cyanobacteria bacterium J06626_18
AATCCCAACACCAAACCCTATGTAAACTTGTATGATCCGACATTCAATGGCAGCGACCCGGCTGAGATTCTCCTTCGCAATGTTACTGGCAACACCTTCCAATTGCAGCTTCAGGAACCTAACTACAAAGATGGTTGGCATGTCCCTGAATCGGTTTCCTATCTTGTGATGGAAGCCGGGGATTGGACCTTAGCTGATGGCACTCGTATTGCTGCCGGCACCTACGGTTCTAATCGTCTTACCTCCAAAGGCTTTGATACGGTTAACATAGCAGGGTTTGATACCACACCCACAGTCCTTTCCCAGGTCCAAACCGCTAATGGCAGTGATTGGATAGTGACGCGTACTCGCGAACAGTCGCCAGACAGTTTTCAGCTGGCGATGCAAGAGGAAGAAGCGCTCAACGAGAGTGGTCACACCAATGAGTCCATCGGCTGGCTAGCGATCGCCCCAGGCACCGCTTCTGATGGCGACACCCTGCTGCAGGCGGGCACCACAGGTGGGGTTTATGAAGACACCCGTTCCACTGTTGACTTCGGAGCAGACTTCGACACTGCCCCGGCACTCATTGCCAAGCTGGGTTCCTATAGAGGCTCCAATACGGCCAATCTCCGTCTCGACACCATCACCAACAATAGTTTTGGTGTACGTGTCTATGAGGAGAAATCCTTCGATGATGAACTCGACCACGTGGGTGAATCGGTGTCATTCCTGGCTTTGGAAGGGGAAAGCGGTGTTTTGACAGGGCTGGGGGCTTGATCCTCACGGAAGTGCTGAATACGTGTCTTGATTCCCTTGCGGCTGGCTGCGATCGCAGATTGCCAACCAGCCATAGGTGTTCAATTTACCCTCCATTTGCCTGCGGTGGATCGATCACGTTTGCCAGAATGGCCCACGGCACCATCGGCAGCATGGGTAGCAAGCAGATAAGCCATTGATTCCAGTTTAGAGGGGCGGTTTCAAATAGCGTGTTCATCAGACCCCACTGGCTAAACACGATTTGCAAAACGATCGCTCCTACAATGCCCACAATCAAGATTGGCGCATTGGTAACAGACTTCGATCGACCGCGAACGACGTTGAACAGGCTCATCCCCAACTGACTGATGCTGAGGAGATAAACAATACGCGCCGCTACCAAGGCTTGAATCGCCATGGTCCGAGCGACCGCAATATCTCCCGTCGCGGCTTTGGCTCCCTCAAAAATGCCAAAAATCAGAATCCAATTGAATACGGAAACGGTCAAAATGCGGCGCAGCAGTCTCCCCGTAATCAAAGGCTCCTTGGGATTGCGGGGGGGCTGTCGCATCGATCCGCTGGATCGAGGTTCGAAGGCTAGCGGCACGGTCATGGTGAGGGAGTTGATCATGTTCAGCCACAGCACCTGCAGCGAGAGAATTGGCAAATCTCTGGCCAGGAAAGCGCTGATGAGAATCGTCATCGACTCCCCGCCATTGACGGGCAGCAGAAACGCGATCGCCTTCCGCAAGTTTTGATAAACGGTGCGCCCCTCTTCTACAGCAGCTTCAATCGAGGCAAAATTATCGTCCGTCAGGAGCATGTCCGCCGCTTCGCGTGCCACTTCAGTGCCGCCTTTCCCCATCGCGATGCCAATATCGGCTTGTTTTAGTGCCGGTGCATCATTCACCCCGTCACCGGTCATCGCTACGATGTCGCCTTTGGACTGAAGCGCTTCTACCAGTTGCAGCTTTTGGGCCGGCGCAACGCGCGCAAAAACGTCCCCATCTTCAACCGCTTGCGCTAACTGGCGACCGTCCATATTAGTGAGTTGCTTACCCTCAAAAGCCGACACTGATTCTGCTTTTTGAATGCCCATGCGATGCGCGATCGCGCGGGCAGTGGCAATGTGATCGCCGGTAATCATCTTGATCTGGATACCGGCAGACTGACAGGCATGGACCGCCGCGATCGCTTCGGGGCGAGGTGGGTCAATCATGCCTTGCAACCCCAGAAATACTAATCCAGTTTCGATATCGTCATGATCGATGGCATGTTGATGGGCCGCGACTGTTTTCTTAGCAAAAGCCAGCACCCGTAGCCCTTGCGCTGCCATCGCTTCAACGGCTTGCTCAATCAGGGACGGATCCAGAGGGGCAGTTGAGGCACTATGCCCGACTATTTGAGAGCAGCGTCTCAGAATCGCTTCCACCGACCCTTTGACATAAATCATCCGGGTAGCGGCGTCGTGTAGGCTCGCCATATATTGGTACTCCGATTCAAACGGAATTGAATCCAAGCGGGGCATGGCCGCAGCGAGTCCAGATTGGCTCAGTTCAGCCTTAGCCGCCGCCGCGATCAACGCTCCCTCAGTGGGGTCGCCTACTACGATCCAATGCTCTCCTGTGTGCTTAAGCTGCGAATCATTACACAGGACCCCAGCCATCAAACACTCCTGCAACACAGGGGACAAACCATCCTCGTGAGGACTTTTACGCTCACCGGACTCTAATTGGATATCGCCTTTAGGACTGTAGCCACTGCCGCTGACCTGATAGAACTGCTCACCAGCATAAATTTTCTGCACCGTCATTTGATTTTCTGTCAGGGTTCCAGTTTTATCGGAACAAATGACAGTGGTACTTCCCAGAGCCTCAACCGCAGGCAGTTTGCGAATGATGGCATTACGGCTGGCCATCCGGTTGACCCCGATCGCTAACGTAATGGTAACCACGGCGGGTAATCCTTCAGGAATCGCGCTAACGGCCAGGGCAACCGCCGCTTCAAACATATAAATCCACGATTCCCCCTGTCCGAGACCAATCGCAAAGGTCAGAGTGGCCAACGTCAGGATGACGTAGAGCAGAATGCGGCTGAATTTGGCGAACTTCCGGGTTAATGGGGTGCTGAGGTTAATCCGCTGCTCCATGGATTGAGA
>JBCBJE010000791.1:0-2889 GCA_038523735.1 Cyanobacteria bacterium J06626_18
CCAACCAACTGCACTATACCTCTACATCTTCTCCCTCAATGCTACGCTTTTGAAGAAGATTTGCTCACAAGACCCGATGGGAACCCAGTCCACAGCCAAAACTCTCTTTTTGTTGGTTTCAATGGTCGGCTGGCTGATCGTCGGTGCCGCCTTGATGTATCTCTTTCCAGCTATTTTTGATTTGGCCTTCCCGAGCGATCGCACCCACATATGGATGGAAAATCTCGCTCGGGGTGGCTACAATCCCATGCTGGGTTGGGTCGGTGGAGGAATCACCCTAGCCATTACGGTTCTGGGTAACGTTGTCTGGTATCGCCAGTTCGAGGACAAGTTGTAGCGATCTGACAGTTCGCCTTTCTACAGCGCCCGGATTTCTGGAGGTTGGGTGGCAAAATGAGCCTGAATTGCGGCAGCATCATCCCGGCCAAGCGTGATTTGCTGGTAGGCCGTCTCTAGTCCGTTAATGAACAGTCCCTGGAAGAGATAATCAGCGTATGTTTCAGCAATTGTGGTCTGGGCGATTGCTTCCTCTTGCGAAAGGCCCATCGCTTTCCAGTCCAACGCGAGTGCTTCCAGATATTCCAGATAGCCTTTCAAGACATCCAAATCAGAGGGGCTGCTGATGCGGCCATGCCCTGGCACAATCGTTGCCGAGGGAAATTGCGTCGCCATATGCTCCAGGTTAGCCTGCTACACCCGAATATTGCCGTCGCCAACGTAGGGAATGTGCTCGGTAAACGCCAAATCCCCTGCCACTAAGATGTCGGCATCGGGAATGTAAAGGACAAGATCAGTGCCGCCCGAGTGGCCATCGAACTCAGCAATTTGCACCGGGCGATCGCCCAGCCAAAGTTCTCCACTGCCATTCACCACCACATCAGGCGGTGTCACATTGGGATCTTGCTCGAAGTTATTTTCCAGCATGAATTCCCGAATCGGGCCGCGCCCCAATAGAGGATAGCCTGCGGCGGCTACTGCTGCATTGCCGCCAGAATGATCAAAGTGGTAATGTGTACTGACCACATAGCGAATCGGTTGCTCCGTTAAGGCAGCAACTTCCTCAAACAGCAGTTCCGTCAAGTCTTCATTGTGAAAAGGGTCCATCACCAGCACGCCATCAGAACCAATCACAACAGTGGCATTGCAAATTGCGGTCGTGGCAAAATCGACCGGTGGAAAGTCAGTGCTGGCCAGAAAAGCATAGACACCATCAGCCAATTTTTCGGTTGTTAGGCCTGCAACCTCCAGAGTCAACTCGTCGGCAACTTGAGCCGGAGTTTGCATTGGGACACTCACAACGCTAACCACAGTAGCGATGGCGATCGCCAGACCGATAGCCCATTGACGAAGGTGCTTCATGACACATTCCTGCAGCGCTAATCGATTCAACAGCCCATTGATACTACGGGGCATTGGTCAATAGCAATCCCATGAACCAATCAATAACATTCACGGCATCGATTGACAGACACGCGCCAACATTCAGTAGCCATGCGGAAAGTTCGGCAGAGCCTCTGTAGCTTTTTTACAAGGGTGACGAATCTACCCCATTGGAGCAGGCTGTCTAGCAAGGCGTCGGCTCTAAAAAGGTGAATTCGACTTACGTCAAACAGAACAAATTGTTGGCCCAACGACGCTGCGGGCTTCGTTGGGCTTTACTCCCAGGCGTCGTACCCTGAGGATTTTACGCATGAAACGCTTTACCCTGGTGTTCCTGGTGCCTGAGATCGCTATTTTGGCAGGCTGCCGCTTCGGCACCTTCACTGATGCAGAAGGGAACAAAACCACCCTTACCCAAGATGGCGATGCTGCCGCAATCACCGTTGAAGGAGCCGATGGCAGTGAAGCACAGATGACATTTGGGGGTTCAGGCGTATTTCTGTCTGCTGATAAAGGTGAAGCACGCAACGTTTACGTTTCAGTCGGTAGTGTCGAAGAAGGCGGTACGTTTATCACCGTCACCACAGATATGGCCGCAAATTGATGCCGTCGTCGTGAGGCGATGAATGCGTCACGACGACGCATATACGGTTTCGTTAGCGGCGCGCCATGCTGGATCAACAATACACACAAACACGATGGGTTCCTGACCCATATTGCGAATAAACTGGCGCGCTTGGGGCGAAATATAAATGGCATCCCCCGGTCCCACTGATTGCGTCTCGCCATCAATGTACATCTCCCCTTGACCACTAAGAATGTAGTAAACCTCTGAGGTGGTTAGGGAATGGTCAATCGAGGTTTCACCCACGGGAACGACCGCATGGGCCAGACTGTAGCGCAACTCAATAGGCTGTTTATCGGGATGAAGAAGTTCTCGCAGTTGAGTGTTATCTCCTGCGATAAACATTTCGCAATCTGATACGTTTCTTACCAGCATTGTCTAAGTGTCCTTCTCGATCGACCGAGCCAGCTGCCAGCTCACTGTACTGGCTTCAAAATCGGAACACCCGATCGCTTCTTCGGTCAGGGCGTTGCCGGGATGTACCGGACACTTCAGCAAATAATTTCCCGAAAAGTAACGACACTGAGAACAGGGAATCTGGTGCATCCGCTGAGCTCGTTTGACGCTATCGCGTATGGCTGACCAGATACTCCAGACGGCGATCGCCACGATTGCCCATGCCATTACAAAACATATCGGCACCAGAAATGGCTGGATAAGCTGAATGAATGCATGGGTAATGACATATAGAAGCTGGAAGAATATTTGCATGGTATCGAAAGCAATTCGCGCTGATTGTGGAACTAGACTAATTCACGCAAAAGTATTCTATTGAGTCTAGTTAACCGATCTTATTTCAATTTTTTATAACCATTAATAAGTATCTATCCATAGGCTCAATAGAATACTTTTGCGTGAATTAGTCTAGTTCCACAATCAGCGCG
>JBCBJE010000792.1:0-2868 GCA_038523735.1 Cyanobacteria bacterium J06626_18
GGCGGCTAGTTTTGCGCTTTTTATTTCCCCTCAAAACCATGCTGGAATTTTTGGCTCACGCGGTTCAAAGGCGATTCCCACCTATCCATGCCATTGTCTTGCCTGACGGTATATAACAACTTTCGTTTTCGATCTACTGATACTGGCTTGACGCCTAGCGAACATTCGAGCGGCCCTTCGGTTCGCCGAGGACACATCACGCGCCAGGGCAATTCTAGGGTTCGATTTGTACTATGTGAAGCCGCTTGGCGAGCTATCCGCAAGGATGAAAGTCTGAGAGACTTCTTCAATCGTCTTCATCCTAGAACAGGGAAGAAGAAAGCTATCGTTGCCGTTGCTCGAAAGCTGATTGGTCGTATTCGCGCTGCTTTTCGCCAGGAAAAACTCTACCAATTGCAGCCTATCAGCTAGCGCTTTCAAAGACTTTTTATGTTGTTGACTGTCTACTTCAAAGAGCTTGGAAATGGGATTATCTTTTGCTCACCTTGCAACTACGTTTAGATGTCAGTATGCATTCAGCTTGAATGACTACGTGTATCCTTGTATGTGGTGCAAGTGAGTAGAGCGGATAGGGAAGTGGTGGCGTAGCACTGACTACGACCACGAATGACTGATTGTTTCAACCCAGTTCGAGTACTCTTGGGTGACAGCGTTCTATTTGAAGAAGGCGAAATTAGAATAGATCTTCGACTAGTGTTTCACCACTGTGATTATGACAGGTCATCAGTTCTCAAAAGCACTGCCATTAAGTCATTTCAGAAATTATTTGCCTGTCACAACTACTGTGGCCAAGTACTAGCGACATAGCTCCGATCTGGCTTGCTCATTCGAGCAGGAACCTATCGAGCTGGAGTTTTTACTGCTAGAGGTTGACATTCATCATGACTGACATCTAACACCTGGCTGCTGTAGGTGGTACTGACCCAGGCGTAGTCCACATATTGCCTACCGCTGAGATTGATTTGTTGGGACTGGCCTTCGCTGTCGACGATTCGGGCGGTGCCGTCGGATTGAATTTGCTCTACGGTAAAGCACTGACCATTGCGTTTTTTGGTGGCTCGGTCATTTTTCGTCCAGCGAAGCTGGTCGCCGGGGGCGATGTTCATGGGTTGAGTCGTGTAGATGGACTTGCGAGGGCACCTTCCCGGATCGACCTCCATCACCTGGCCGCCCGGTGTCTCCACCACCAGCCGCTGATTCTTCCGATTAACCGAAGCCACGGTATACGGCTGCCCTTTCAATAATCTCTGCTTCTTGTAATCCTGCGTGGGCACCAGCACATCCCCCGGCTGATACACCGTCACATAGCGAGCCTGGGCCTGGGTGATGTTCTTCTGCCGCAAACCAATCACCGTGAACTCATCCTGGCCCAAACTTCCCTCGGCCTGGAGCGCTGTCCGTAGGGTTTGAGTGAGTGCCACTCTTTCTTGGTTAGTGCCCGCCAGCATCAATGTTTTAACCCGCTCCCCAGCCGATAGCGCTAGATAATCTTGAGCCAGCCGCTGGTGCCGAAGTTCAGCATTATCAATTTCGCGCAGGCTACCTGCTGCCTCCAGAGCATCTATTCCTAGCACTATCTCGCCCTGGGCAATTAGCCGTACGGCAGTTTTGAGTTCTCGTGTTTGCTGACGTAAGGTTTCATCCAGGTGAGCAGTGGTGATGCCACCTGCTTGCAGGCTCTTGAAAGGATTACCCGCTTCGACGGCGGAGAGCTGTTTGGTGTCGCCGACCAGAATGATGCGAGCCTTGTCGGCTGTAGCACGAGTCAGCAGGGCATGGGCGTCTTTCATACTGAGCAGTCCCGCTTCGTCGATGATCCAGAGCGACTGGTCCGTTTCTCGGCGCTGGGAAGCCAGCAGCGCTGCAACGGTTTCCGTTTCGATTCCCAAGGCTTGTCCCAATCCGTGGGCGGCTTGCGCACTGGGGGCAAAGCCCTGCACCTGTATCCCCTGTGCTTGGGCAACCCGTTTCAGGGCGTTGAGGGCATAGGTTTTGCCGGAACCGGCAGAGCCCTGCCAGGCAATGAACTGATCGGGCGTAGCACAGGTTAACTGAATCGCTTGGCGCTGCTCCTCTGTCAACGGGATGTCGGCTAGCGCTTGATCGACCTGAGAGGATAGAGCGATCTCGGAGACCTTGCCTTTGCCCCGCTGCATCAGCCGAATGGTGCTGAGTTCCAGGTTCAGGGCGGCCTGTGTTGTGAATTTCTGGTTTTCAACTTTGATGAGTTCGGGGTTAGTTGCGATCGCGCCCTGCAACCCGTCCCAATCCTGCTCGCCTAGATGCTGCTCGAAGACAAAGCGCTCCAGATGGGTCTGGCGGAAGACGGCGTCGCGTTCGCCGCAATGTGCGATCGCAGGCTGAATATTGGTCGTCGCCTGAGACGCGAACTGAGCAGTCGGCTCGTGTGCGATCTCACCCACCTTTTCCGGTAACTCCGGCAATTCCAACCCCTTAAGCTGAATCAACGCCCGCCATCCCTTCAAAAGTGTTTCAGGCCTGGTTAGTTTTGGTTTAGTCTTTCGCGTCTTCAAGTTGGCCGCCTCTCGTACCAACATGTCTGACTCAATCTCTCTCCCGCTGGCATCGGTGGGGTGCTTACCCTCAGACTCCCACTGCTCAAGCAACGACAGAATCTGATTTCGTCTGGTGGAGAAGGCTTTCAGCAGTTCGGGTGAATAGCCCTTTAGCTCAAACTGGCCGTGAGGTTTCTGCTCAATCTGATAACCCTGCTGCCAGAGAAGATAAGCCAGTTCGTTCTGGTAGAGCTGACCGAGGAGCTTCTTGTTGGGTGTGACCTAATTTTAATGTATCGAAATAATCAGTCCATATTGGCATAAGCTTTACTGGTAGCTACGTATCGGTCCA
>JBCBJE010000793.1:0-2866 GCA_038523735.1 Cyanobacteria bacterium J06626_18
AGTTCGGTGAATCGTTTAATCCTGAGTTGGCGATGTGGGCACCGTTCCATGCGTGGCGGGTACTGGGGCAATTAAGAGCAATAGAGTTTTTGGAGCCCGCGATCGCCTTCCTGAAGGAATACGAAATTGATTGGGCCTGGGAAGAGTTTCCCGACGTTTTTGAGCTTATTGGTCCTCCCATCGTTGAGTCACTAGGAGCTGCGATCAAAGCCGAAGCTGCAGAAGATAACGTTGCGACAACGCTCATCAGTGGCCTAGAGCGAATTGGCAAAGCTTTTCCAGAAACGCGCGATCGCTGCGTTGCCCTCATGACCGAGACACTTCAAAGCCCCAAAGAAAACGATGTTGCTGTGAATTCCAGTTTGATTTTCTATTTGGTTAATTTGCAAGCAACCGAATCGATTGAGACGATTGAAGCCGCTTATCAAGCTGATAACGTTGATACTTTTTATGCCGGGACCTGGGCAAATGTACAAGTTGAGTTGGGGCTGAAAACCGAAGCTGATTTCACCGAAGCGGAACTCACCCCAGAAATGCCGCCGGCGCTAGCTCAGATGCGCGAAATGTACGAAGCCATGCAACGGGCACGTAAACCCGATGCCTTTTCTCTGGGCTTGCCCATGGACACCAGTATTTTCTCTACAAAACCGCCTGAATTTAGCGATATGCAGGCAGCGCAATCGCCCGATCCTCAATCTAATCAAGGCTTCGGAACCGCTCAGAAAAGCAGTAAGAAGTCCAAAAAGAAGAAAAAGCGGTGAAGGGAATCTTCCCTGCTACGCTAAACGGGAAAACGTTCGACTATCTACGTGGCCTGTCAAGGCACCGTGATTTGGCGTGAATGGAGGAGTGGAAACATGGAAACGGCGCAGCAGTTAAGTGAAAAAATGCTTCAGACTTTGCGGGCAAAGGTGGACACCGACTTTGAGGCAGCAACCGCTTCGCAACGCCGTTGGAGCATTGAGGATAGCGAAGAGCTTTACCGCATTCAAGGATGGGGAGAACCTTACTTTTCGATTAATGCGGCGGGTCACGTAACGGTTTCGCCAAGGGGCGATCGCGGTGGCTCTCTGGACTTGTACGAACTCGTCAATGCTTTGAAGCAACGTAACCTAGACCTGCCGATTCTGATTCGCTTTTCCGATATTCTGGAAGACCGGATTGAGCGCCTGAATGCCTGCTTTGCCAAAGCGATCGCTCGCTACAACTACAACGGTGTCTATCGCGGCGTTTTTCCCGTGAAGTGCAATCAGCAGCGCCATTTGGTCGAAGATTTGGTGCGATTTGGTCAACCCCATCAATTTGGGCTCGAGGCAGGCTCAAAGCCGGAACTATTGATCGCGCTCGCGTCTTTAAACACGCCGGGAGCCCTGCTGGTTTGTAACGGCTACAAGGATCGAGAGTATGTTGAAACGGCCATGCTGAGTCAGCGGTTGGGACAAACGCCCATCATCGTATTGGAACAGTTGGAGGAGGTTGACTTAGTCATCGAAGCTAGTCATCACCTCAAGATTCGCCCCATTTTGGGAGTACGAGCCAAGCTCAGCAGCAAGGGCATGGGGCGATGGGGCATTTCAGCCGGCGATCGCGCCAAATTTGGCCTCTCTGTTCCCGAAATTCTCAGCGCCGTCGAACGCCTTCAGCAAGCCGACATGCTGGACTGCTTACAGCTTCTTCATTTCCACATTGGCTCACAAATCTCCTCAATCAGCGTTATTAAGGATGCTCTGCGGGAAGCGTGCCAAATTTATGTCGAGCTGTCGGCTTTGGGCGCCAATATGGGATATCTGGACGTTGGCGGTGGCCTTGGCATTGACTACGACGGTTCTAAGACCAATTTCCACGCGTCTAAGAACTACAGCATCCAGAATTATGCCAACGATGTCGTTGCTGAGGTGAAGGAAGCCTGTGCAGCCCGCAATTTGCCGGTCCCTACCCTAGTAAGTGAGAGCGGACGGGCGATCGCGTCCCATCAATCGGTGCTGGTGTTTGATGTATTGGGGACTAGCGAAACTCCCGCAAGTGAAACCATCGAGCCGCCGACAGAAACCGATCACGCTCTGTTACGTGAACTGTATGATACCTTCGTCTCCATTCGACTCAAGAACTATCAGGAGGCGTATCACGATGCCGAGCAGTTCAAAGAAGAAGCGATTAGCCTATTTAACTTTGGCTATCTGAGCTTGACCGAGCGGGCCAGAGCCGAGCGGCTATATTGGGCCTGCTGCCGCCGTATTCTCGACTTAGTCCGTAATGAAGACTATGTTCCCGACGATTTAGAGGATCTTGAGAAGAATCTGGCCTCTACTTACTACATCAACCTGTCGGTATTTCAATCGGCACCCGATACCTGGGCGATCGACCAGCTCTTTCCAATCATGCCGATTCACCGGCTAGACGAGGAGCCGACCTGCCGGGGAACGTTGGCCGACCTGACCTGTGACAGCGATGGCAAGATCAACCAGTTCATTGACTTGCGAGATGTTAAGTCGGTACTAGAGCTGCATCCCTTTGATAAGGAGGAGCCCTACTATCTGGGTCTATTCTTGGGCGGCGCGTACCAGGAAATCATGGGCAACCTACATAATCTATTCGGTGATACAAACACCGTCCACATCCACATGACTCCCAAGGGCTACCATATCGAGCATGTGGTGAAGGGCGACACCATGACCGAGGTGCTGGGCTATGTGCAATACGACTCCGAAGACCTGATTGAAAACATCCGTCGTCGCAGCGAACATGCCCTGCAAGATGGCAGTATCACCATTGAGGAAGCTCAACTCCTCTTGCAACACTACGAGCATAGTCTTAATCACTACACCTATTTGGCGGATTAGGTAGGAGGAACAGGGAACAGGGAACA
>JBCBJE010000794.1:0-2863 GCA_038523735.1 Cyanobacteria bacterium J06626_18
CCTCAATAGACCCTTCAAGCGTGTGTAAGGACTGTTTTATCCCAAAACGCTGTGTAAGAAGTATTGAGGAGGACAAAGAACTGCCCCCCCAATGCCTCAACTATCTCGGCTTTGCCTTTAGCCAAGACGCCTAAGCCAAGATAGTTGAGGCATTGGGGGGGCAGTTCTTTGTCCTCCTCAATACTTCTTACACAGCGTTTTGGGATAAAACAGTCCTTACACACGCTTGAAGGGTCTATTGAGGTCGAGGCCAAACCCTGATGAACTGATACCAGTAGGTACTTCTCTAAACAGAAGTCCGAATCTCAGAATTTGTGGTTCCTGCTTCCGAGTAATCGTCAATGTTGGGTAAGACGACGGTTTCAACAGTAACGATATCAACTTCATTGGCGGCAATCCATTCATTTGCTTTGGCTAATGATTTGACACTGTATCCTTGCAGCTATCCTACAGAAACGCTTGCAACAGACCCTTGTCAGTACTTTAATTTTAGGACCCGTACCCAAGCGCTCCTTTAGGCTGCGTTAAAGCCGATTCGGAGGATGAATGCAATTTTTACTTAAGCTATCGCGCTGGATTGATCGAATGAGTGAGGCCCTGGGATGGCTGACCATTGGACTCACTTTGGTTATGGTGGCAGTTGGGGCTTACAACGCCATCACCCGCTACATCGGCAGATTCATCCAAGTGAATTTAAGTTCCAACGTGTACATCGAGGTGCAGTGGTACTTATTCAGTTTGATCTTTTTGTTGGGAGCAGGCTACGTCCTCAAGCGCAACGAGCATGTGCGCGTCGACATTCTCTACAGTCGCTTTTCCAAGAAGGGGAAGGCATGGATCGATTTGCTCGGCGGACTGCTTCTGATGTTGCCGCTATGTGTGGTTATTTTGGGCTATTCACGACAGTTTG
Source organism: Cyanobacteria bacterium J06626_18 (assembly GCA_038523735.1). Lineage (GTDB taxonomy): Bacteria > Cyanobacteriota > Cyanobacteriia > Phormidesmidales > Phormidesmidaceae > SIO1E4. The sequence continues at coordinate 911 of JBCBJE010000794.1, forward strand.
TAATCAATTCCTGGCGCGTTTTAGAGCAATCTTCCAATGCTAGCGGTCTGCCGGTTTATCCCATTAAATCAGCCATTCTCGTAGCCTTTGTATTGCTGGCATTGCAGGGTGTTTCAGAAGTTATTAAGCGGGTAGCCATCCTGCTCGATTACGAAAGCACCACATCGGAGGTTTCGCAGTGAGTGAGTGGTTAGGAATATTAATGTTCTTGGGAGCCCTGGGGTTGATCTTCACAGGCTACCCAGTGGCATTTTCCTTAGGGGGCGCTGGCTTAATCTTTGCGTTGATTGGTGGCCTGCTGGGTCAATACGATTGGATTTTGTTCTCAGCAATTCCTCAACGTCTATTGGGCATCATGAGTAACTTTGTGCTGCTGGCAATTCCCTACTTCATTTTGATGGGCACGCTGCTGCAGCGATCGGGTTTGGCCGAAGACCTGCTCGAAACGTTTGGCATTTTGTTTGGTCGGCTGCGGGGTGGGCTGGCGATCGGAGTCATTCTGGTAGGAACGCTGCTGGCAGCTGCAACCGGTGTGGTGGGGGCAACGGTCGTAGCTATGGGCATGATCTCCCTGCCCATCATGCTGCGCTATGGCTACAGTGCATCGCTGGCTTCTGGCGTTGTGGCAGCTTCAGGAACGCTAGGTCAGGTGATTCCGCCCAGCGTGGTGCTAATTGTACTGGGCGATCAGTTAGGCGTCTCTGTGGGTGATCTTTTTCTGGGGTCACTTTTACCCGGTTTGGCGATGGCGGGGATGTATCTGCTGTACGTGGTGGGGATGGCAATTTTTCAGCCCAAGCAGGTGCCTGCTCTACCGCCCGAGGTCACCAATATTCCCAAGGCGCAGTTGGCTAAGCGGGTTGTGCTCGTAATGCTGCCGCCGCTACTGCTGATTGTGATTGTGTTGGGCAGTATTTTTGCCGGTGTCGCCACACCGACTGAAGCGGGCGCCATGGGAGTATTGGGGGCTATGGTGCTGGCAGCGCTGAATCGACGACTGACGCTGCGAACTCTAGTGCAGGCACTCCGATCAACGGTGGAACTCACCACAATGGTGATGGTGCTGCTGGTAGGTGCGACAGTCTTCAGCCTGGTGTTTCGCGGTCTGGGGGGCGATGCCTTGGTCGAAGAAGCCTTTACAAATATTCCCGGCGGCGCGCTCAGTTTTCTGATTTTTGTCAATCTCCTGGTGTTCTTCCTGGGCTTTTTCCTGGACTATTTTGAGATTGTCTTTATTCTGGTGCCGTTGGTTTTACCAGTGGTGCTCGGCTTCGGTGGTAGCGACATCATGCCGCTACAGGGGACAGAACTTCTAGTTTGGTTTGGGGTAATGATGGGAGTGAATCTGCAGACCTCTTTCCTAACGCCACCGTTCGGGTTTTCGTTGTTCTATCTACGAGGCGTTGCGCCAAAGAACGTAAAGACTACTCAAATTTATAAAGGGGTGGTGCCGTTCATTGTGATGCAGCTGGTAGCGCTGATTTTGTTGATTCGATTCCCCGGTTTGGTGACATGGGTAATGCGATAATCCGGCAGTATTCAAAGAATCTTCACACTCTGGCTAGTGGGTGATGCAGGCGATCGCCCCTTGAGATAAGGTTATGCAAGCAAATCGTTATGCGGTGTTTTGTCTGTGGCTAATCGCCGTTCTTTGATTCAATCCAGTTCCTTGCAGCTGAATCCCCGCGAGACACTGTTCTGCAGAAGCTTAGTGGTTGGGGATACCGTAGCCGCCTACACAGCAACGCTGGCAATTTTGCAGGCAGGCGGTCAGGTGTGCTGGGTACAACCCGGCAAGCTAGACATCGGCGAGTACTTGAACCAAGGTGAACGTTCGCTGGCGCAACACACCCGATTTAGCTGGCGCTTGGGACGTCAAGTCACCCCCTGGGAAACCGCCGGAATTCTCTCGCAAAGTCAGCAGCGATTTTGGACTCAATGGCGATCGCAACC
>JBCBJE010000795.1:0-2863 GCA_038523735.1 Cyanobacteria bacterium J06626_18
ATTTTGCCTAAACAAGTTGTGGGTAAACGAGATGAATGCTGAAATTTTACGGCTGCTTTGGTCTGTGATTCTAGAGTTATCGCCTAACAATGTTGCTGAACTTTCTGATGAGGCATTCATCTCGTTTACCCACAACTTGTTTAGGCAAAATCTTTTCTATCAAAACATGCTTTTGTGTAAATTAATTTTTCCTTTAGATTTCATCTATCACGACTTTAGCACCAATCGCTTGAGCAACAGCTCTGGGGGCTGAGATCTCTATCTTTCGACACATCAAAAGAAAAGGAACACGCTCGTGGCAACTCCAAACATTCGCCTCATCCGTATCTCCTGTTATCGCGATCGCCGGCACATGCCGTAGGTGAGGATTCGGTAGTGCCCGCACCTAATGTATGGCACTACACAGGTGAATATGGTTTCTATGGGTTTCATGTTTCAACCCACGTTATTGCGGAATAAGGACTTTAAAGGTTTGGTCAGCCAACCAGGTAACCACCTTTGCCCCTTCATCGTTCATCCCTAACCGAAATGCAACGATCCGTACGCCTCAGTTAACCGGTTTGGGTCTTACCAGATAAGTCGTTAAGCTTCAGAGGAACCTGATTGCGGAACTGCACGGTATAAATGTCGGTAGGCATCTCAACCTTGGCCGTTTGCAGTGCTTCTTTAATCGCCTGAGCAACAGCAGACGTAGTTTCCAAAAACTCGCCGCGATGCGAATCGACCCAGAAACGAATCTCCAGATTTACAGTACTGGCTGCGAGTTCCTTCACTAGAACATCAATGGGGCTTTCGGGTGAAGTGCCTTTGATACCTTTGATGGCATGACGGATCACCTGCCCCGCCTCAGAAATATCGGCATCGTAGTCAATACCGACAATGATGGAACTGCGGCGATGGGGTGAAGCCGTATTGTTGGTGATACTCGCCTGAAATACCTCCTGATTGGGAATATAGACCAAACGCCCGTCGTAGGTGCGCAGCGTGGTGGCGCGCAGCTGAATTTGCTGAATCGTACCTTCGTAGTCATCAATAACGACCTGATCACCCAGGCGAAAGGGACGAGCGGCTAGTAGAATGACGCCGGAAATGTAGTTGCTGAGTACATCCTTAAGACTGAAACCGATCGCCACACTGGTTAACCCTAAAGCGCCCAACAGCGCCCCAAACTCCAGACCCAGGACACCGAGTGCTACCACAGAACCCAGGACCCATATTGCTCCATACCCCAGGCGACCGATCAACACTTCGGTGCTGCGATCGCCCTCCGTTTGTTGTGCCCACCTGAACATGGTGTAGCGTACAGCACTGGCAATTCCCCAAGTAACCAATGCCACAATCAGAGCTCCCACGATGGCCGGTAGCTTATCAACTAAGTCTCGCAGTAGTTGCCGCACCGTTGTATCTAATCGCTGAGCCACGTCGATCGCGAGGGGTGGCTTGTCAAAGGCTTGGGCGAGCTGTCCCCCCCATCGTTCTGCCAAGGCATTGACGGTTAGCCCAAAGTCATCAGCATCCTGCTGGGTTACGGTCATCAGCACCCGATTATTGACTCGTAAGGTCGCCCAGCCCTCGGTTTGGTCAAGCTGGATGTCCACCGTATTGACTTCGTCAGTGTTGCTCAAAAGACTCGAAATGCGGCGATTGATTACGGCTGCCCGGCTTTGGGCATCAATATCTGCGAGCCCACCCACTTGAAAAACCGGTCGGCCTCTGACCAAGACATCCGCAAAGTAAAAATCACTATCAGAGGGATCGACCGCCGTTGAGTCTGCAGGCGCTGCGATCGCTTCTCCGGCACTATCTGCTTCTGCATCTTGAGCCGGGCTGTGGAGCGGAGCGAGGATCATCAATCCTGTACAAACGCCGATTATCCATAGGTTTTGTAAGGACCGTTTTGGTCGAGTATAACGATATCGATGAAACATAATTCGATGCTTTGCAAAGGCGCTATACGTTAAAAATACCAATGCCAATTGACAGGATTATGGGCTTAAAAAAGGGCAGCGATCGCTGCCCTAAGAACCCTAATTTGGAGAGATTGGAAAAGTCTTGTTAATTCTTATCTGCAGACTCTTGTTCTTGAGCTTCGGTAGACCGCATAATGTCGGCTTCTACCTGCTTGGCTTGACCTGCAGCCTTAGCAGCCGGATCTTCCGTTACTTCACCGACAGCTTCCTGAACTTTGCCTTTTAAGTCCTTAAGGTTTGCTTTGACCTCGTTCTGGAAAGACATACTGCTACTACCTTTTCTAAATCTAACGGAGAAAATGTAACGTTTTCACCTGGAAACAGAATCTATCTAGAGGGAGATAAGGGAGAGTGGGGAGGGGTAGAGAGGGAGATGGGGGGATGCAGAGGTAAGGGGATAGGGGGTTGAGGGTAAGGGGTAAAAGATAAATGGGTAGAAGAACCTTGAACCCTGAACCTGAAACCCTCTCAAGCCTTGAACCCCAAACCTTAAACCAATCGCCAATTACCGATTACCCATTACCAACCAAGAACCAAGAACCAAGAACCAAGAACCAAGAACCAAATCCTATTTCTCCAGCACCTCAGCAAACCTAAAGTTGGGTGCAGCTAAGACTAGAACTGTGGAGGGTAGGTCTGTGATGCGTTGTTGCACAGTTTCATAGTAGGCACAGAAGTTTTCAGTGGGGTCTGCCATACCCAAAATAACCAAGTCAGCCTGACTAGAAGACTTTGACAAAATGTCATCGAAGGATTGACCATTGGCAGTGATGGTGTGAACGGTAGCCATTATCCGCAGGTCCTGGATCAGGTTATTCATGTTCTTCTCGGTGGCGGCAGCAGCTTGCTCGTCAGCCACAACTAACTTGAGGTGAATCTCGGCATCGCGCCAA
>JBCBJE010000796.1:0-2855 GCA_038523735.1 Cyanobacteria bacterium J06626_18
CAGATTTAGCTGCTGTGTTGACGTTGATCAGACTCTGTCCAGCACCAGCGTCCATCCCTTCTACAGGTTCCGGCACCGCTGGTTGTTCTGCCGCTTTAGCTTGATTGACTAGATGCCAGGCATTGGTGAGAGGCATGAGGCAAGGCGATCGCGATCGCGATCGGGTGATGGATTACTCAGCACTGTTTTTGGCAAGCGCGACTAGTTGCTTTTGGATTGCGTCAATCTGGGCCGCGATGGCCTGTCGAACCGCAGGGCGATCTTCTTTGTTCTTAGAGAGCTCTAGCCACTCCTCGTCCTCGGAGCCGCGAATAATCGTCAGTGCAGTGGCTTCGTCATAGTCCATGGAGGTTGCGGTCGCAGTAGCACCCTCCTCCAGGTTGTTAGGGGTGATGATGACGATCGCGTCTAGGGCCAAGTGCTGCTTGCCAACGTCGGATTTTTGAAGAACTGCAATATCTTCGTCAGAAATGTTGTGATTTGGCCCTGGAATCAACCAAACGCTTCTAATCTCGGGGCTGTTTTTTCCTTTGGGAGAGTTGTCGGCAAAGCTCTTGTAGGAGATTGGCCCATTGATTTGCCGACCAGCTACGCGAGGAAGGCGGGCGGTGTCCAAGATGACGGTGTTACTACTCATTGATTCGCTGATTTGTTTTCGTTTAGGGTACAGGTGAGACAGGGGCATTCAACGAACACCCCGCCAGGCTAAATGCCGATAACAAGATTTACAGAGTAGGGGCGGTAGAGGCGGATACCAGCAAATCGGAAGACCGCTGGGCGCTCATACCCCAATCCGCGACGCTGCAGATCCAAAAAAGTGAAATCCTGATAGATCATCGCCTTTACCTTGCGGCGATCGCGGCGCATGATCATCATGACGTTTTCGCCGTTGGGGCCAGCCCCTTCGCACTCAATCAACGGCTCTACATTCTTGATGTAGGCCTGGGCTGACAGGAATTGCTCTAGGATAGTGCGATCTACGTTGTCAGACCGGTTGGTGTTGGAGACGTAGTCAAACTCCGTGGGTGGCAGAAACAGCGTATCAGGCTGTTCAACTCGCTTAGTTTTAGTTACGACCGATGTCGTGCCATCGTTCATCGTAGCTAAGATCTGGGCTGGGGTAGCCGACGCGTTGAACCGTACAGGGGAGTACGCGCGCAACACGTCGGGGTGATTGAGCAGACCGGGCATTTTCAGCTCGGCAGAGCCTGTGGCCATCAGGCTGTTCATTTGCTGCATTGCCGCCTCTCGCACAGCAGAAATATCTTCCGCCTCTAGAGGGAAGCCCGCGTATTCTGCGGAGGCGATATCGTCGTCGCTCAGGTAATACTGACCAGCCCACTTGTGAACCTGCTGACTAAATTCTTCAGACAGCACATTAATTGAGGGAATGTCAGTGGTGTACGAGCGCACCAATCGAAACTGACCGACACGAGTCAGTTGACGATAGGTCGTTGTTCGCACGCCTGGCTTATTCTGAATGTCCAGCGGGCAGACCTTGCCGTCAGCAAAACTGAGTTCGGCGAACTGTACTCGTTGGGCTTCAGACTCAATATCTTCAAGCTGCCGCAGGAACATACCTGGAATAGCAGCATCTTGACGGACTTGGATGGCCATTGGAGAAAGCTCCTAGAAGGGGGAAGAAAAGAGGATCGAGGCGGGGGTTTGGCTTACGGCAGATTGACTGCCACCTTAATGACGTAGCCCCCGCTCTGGTCGGTGGTCGCACCTTCAATTGGTTTACAGGTGGTGGGCAGCGCGAGGTTGTCAGTCGAAGTTGCGGTTAATCCCCCTCGGTTGGCGGTAACCTGAGTGTCGATATACAACGTCGTGTCAATGGTTAGGGCTGCAGAATCGCACTTAACCCAAATCCCTCCGCCCGGCGGCGTGCGATTGACGACGTCCATTACGTCATTGGGGGCATACTCAGCCTTGGCTGTATTACCCACTGCGGAGCGCTCACGGGCGTGAGTCGGCGGAGTTGTGACTCCAGCGAGGGAAATGTTAGAAGCTGCCGTTGGTAACCGACCCTCTTGGAAGGTGTCTGCAGTTCCGCTCGTGCTGCGGACAATGAACCGACCATCAGGAATCGCCGTAGACGCTGCTGCTGCAATCGCTTCTGTAACCGTCAAGTCCGCCGTGGTAGAGGCATTGCTCGGGCTTGTTACCGTGTAGGCAACATTGCCAGTCAATGCCTGCAGCGTGATTGTGTTACTGGCTTCTGAGATAGCGAAATACTGCGCCACGTCGGTGGCCTGGAGTGCCGCGAGCAATCCTGCTGCTACTTCAGCCTGCGTGGAACTCGCATCGGCAGCATAGGTAGCGGTGATAGCGGAAGGCATAGCGCCGCCGGAGACCTGTACGGAATAGTCCGCTGAATCATCGGGAGAACCGGGAACGGCAACCGTCCAGGTGTTTTTAGCGTCTAGGGCGCTGTTCACCATGGGTCGGACACCCATGTCGCCGATGCCATCCAACTGACCGGCAAATGCTCGGGCGTGGTATTGGTCGTAAGTTGTCTGAGACATAAGATCCTCGAAACTTGAGAGATTTGAGAGAAGGAAGGTGAAACAGCGAGGCTTAACGACGGCGACCGTAGGTATCTTTGGAAGCAGTCAGTGGCTGTCGGTGGTTGCCCATCCGTCGCTTCTGGTCTTCGGTTGGCGAATACTGCCCGCCGCCGCGACGACCGACACTCGCCAGCGCCACGCTCATTTCATCCGCATAATCGGATCGCTGTGAGTCCGTACGCCCTGACTCATCCGTGCCATCGACCAATGTGTCGTAGATACCCTGGATATATGCCTCAGGCTTGCCGTCCAACTTCACTTCGGGGCGCAAGAACTCAACAGCAA
>JBCBJE010000797.1:0-2855 GCA_038523735.1 Cyanobacteria bacterium J06626_18
CTTCAGCTTAGCCTTGACAGATAATATAAGCTTCAATCTTGTGCAGAGAGTAAGAGGATAGAAAAGTTACAGTCATTTATAATAACATCCACGGGGCCAGGTAAATCACTGTAATGTGAATAAAGACATCAGTAGATGATAAAAGTATTCATTGGAACATTCGAACTAATTTAATTAATTAACGAACTCGTAAGAACGCGACTCCGCATAGAAGGATCGATAGCAGATGAAAGGGGAGGTACCATATCTGAGGAATTTCTCGGTCCCAATCGGAGGATGCTGCTGTTGTAGGAACCGGAGAGGTACGTGCCCATACGATAAAGGCATCCGCGACTGGGACAAAACCCCCTGCATACCGACGTTTGCCCTGCACTTCTATCGGTAAGCCCGCCGCCTCAACCATGCCGAGCAATATATTGGCCAAGTCAACATCGCCATTAGCTCTCGCTGCCGCTGCACCCACCACTACAGCGGGTCCGGCATACCCCAAAATGACCGGACCTGAAGTCAATATCACCATTGCCACGAACACCGTGAGGGTACTCACGAACGCCCGGTAGTCCGAGCCGATAGTCCACAAAATGGCTACGGAGAATCGCATACTGATCGCGGGCAAAGTCAGGGTCTGCCTCCACAAGCACTCGACTCATGAGTGCCAGACTCCCCCCTCGAACGCCGCCAGTGGGGGTTCCCGTCGTGGCATCCGCGGCATGACTCAAGGCTCCCAGCTCTGGGTTAAGAAGGCGTTTCGCCTTGAGCACCCAGTTGTCGATAACCTGCTCGTACCGAGGTGCGATCGTTGAATTGTAAATGCCCAGTGCCGCAATCCCTACAGAAGTATCAGCCGGCCAAGCAGCATCGGGATAAGAGGCCAGGAATGGGGTTTCGTGCCCCTCAAGGGCTTGAGCAAATGCATCCGCATCCCGTGTGAACCTCTCAAGGACACTCGCATCAACCGTCTCGGGGCCAGCGGCGCGGACATACTCGGCCAGCAAATACAGGGACCACGCTGCATAAAACGTCCCCCACTCTGGCGACATTTCCTGCACAAATGTTGATTTCCCCTCCGGTGATTGGATGGCTTCCCATGCTCTCCAGCTTTCGGCAAGGTGATGGGAACGCCGCGGATCGTTGAACTCGAATTGCTGCACTACCTGTGCCGAGGCTAATCCGTAAAGCGCCCAGGTGAATACGTAGCCCTCGGGAAAATAGGATTGCATCTTCTCGTCAGCCCCTTTGGCAAGGGCATCTTCGAGATATTCGAGCTGCGCCAGCACAACCGGGACGTTGCCGGGACGATGGAGCCGCACATTCAGGACTAGAATGAATATTCCAAATAGCAATACGGCGAACCTGGATATCGCTTTTTTCATCAAGCTTGCGATTGCATACTCAATACGGGCATATTTTCTTTTAGGCTCCGTGATCCAAAACGGCAAACGGTACGATGCCCAATCCGAATTCCCCAAGGCTGAGCGTTGGGATAGCGCTCAAGCCGAGTTCGGCATCAGCCCTGCGGCAACTGAGAGTTGATGCGAGGCACACAACCTCAATAGATAGACTAGTAGACAGCCTTACCACCCTCACATTATGACTTCAGGCAACTCAACAACTTCCAGTAACGAAGTACTAGAGGCCGTTATTCAGGAAATTGAGCAAACTCCTTTTGAATATCTGCCTAACCTTTTACAGATTATTCGTCTATCCCGGGAAAGTGTCATTCTTAAACCTGCGGAAGACAGCTTTCGTCAAGGTTGGCACGAAGCCATGACAGGAGAGACGCTGCCTCTTTCTGAACTCTGGACAGATATTGATGCCGAATGATCAGACACCCATCAATATTGAATTTTCGACTGAATTCAAACGCAGCCTTCGTGCCTTAGCAAAACGCTATCGACATATCCGCTCAGATATTGAGCCGCTGCTGACACAAATCCAGGCAGGTGAATATCCTGGTGATCAAATTCCAGGAATTGCATACGCTGTTTTCAAGATTCGTGTCAAAAATAGTGATGCAAAACGGGGAACGGATTTTACTATCTATTCAACATCCTGAAACTAAAGTAGTGAAAGAACTTGAGCGGTAGAGGACGTGAAGGGCTGGACGATTTAGTACGGGTGAACTAGACTTGGTTAGGTGGTGTTCAACCAAGTGGAAAGCCATGTCTAGTCTTATCACAACTGCTACCGAAGTCTCCTTTGCCTCACCGATTTGGGCAACTGTACGCTTTCGTCGCGCCAAGGAGAAAAAAGGCTGGGCCTTACTCGGCATTCCACAGCAAGCCTACCCCCTCGTCGCCTTCCGCCTGTTTGAACTGCGCGCCAAACTCATCAGCCACCACGAAGCCGAAGGCTTTACCAACATTCTCTTTGAAGCACCTGCAACCGTTGCCGCTAAACTTGCCTGTGTCTTCCCCGCCCCGCCCGGATGTGAAGTCCTAAAAGTCTCCGAGTCCGGCGATCGCATCCTGTCCGGCAAAGCTGCTAAATCCTCCAAGGCGATCGCCCAGCGCCCCGATCCAGGGGAGTTGCTGGAAGCAGCCTAAATTGGGAGTGGAAGGGTGGAAGGGTAGCAGAGTAGTAGTGTGATTGGTTCTTGGTTCTACCCTACGGGAAAAGCAGGCACTGGTCGTCTAGAAGGTGATTGGTAATTGGTGATTGCTCATAACGTCGCCACCCACCACCCACTACCCATCCACTCTTCTACCTACGGTATACACACAAGTTTCCTCTACCCCACATCGCTGCCGGAGACTCAAATTTTCCAGCTCACAGCTCAACGCTTCCTTCGAGGACTCCAGCCGCCAATGCAACTCTGTGGTTGACCTCACCAGCCCTCCCCTTTCGGGAGGTTC
>JBCBJE010000798.1:0-2848 GCA_038523735.1 Cyanobacteria bacterium J06626_18
GCTCGCTGGTGCCCACCCCCACGCTGCTGTCTAATTCACCGTATCCCTCGTTTCGCAGCCAGCAGTTGGATGAAAAGCTGGCCCTGTACCATGAGCGTTTGCAGGAATCAGGACCCCCTGATGTGCTCATTATTGGTAGTTCGCGGGCGCTACGGGGCGTCGATCCCGCCGCCCTACAGCGAGAGTTAGAGGCGCTAGGATTTGGCGAACTGAGCATTTTTAACTTTGGGGTGAATGGTTCGACTGCTCAGGTCGTGGACTTGACTATTCGGCGCATCCTCGATCAAGAGCAACTCCCCAGTTTGATTGTCTGGGCGGATGGCGCGCGTGCTTTTAACAGCGGTCGCACTGACGTTACTTACAATGCGATCGCCACCTCTGAAGGCTATGTGGATTTGGGTAAACGGCATCCGGAGATGAGTGAAGAGGATGCCGCGCTGCTGAATGGTGAGGGGGCTGAAGCCGGTGCCCCGCAATCGGTGGGTGACACGCTCAGAGATAGCTATCAGGCACTGGACCAAAAGTTGAGTGATCGACTGGGGCAGTGGTCGGCCATTTATGCCGAGCGTGAGCAGCTCAAAACTATCCTACGCGACCATATCCTGACGCCGCTGGTCGCCCCCGTCACAATTGCCACGACGTCCGATAATGTCGATCAAGACCTGCCCGAGAGTAGCCGCATCGACTTCGACGGTTTCTTGGCGCTGGATGTACGGTTTAATCCTGCCACTTACTATCAGCTTTACGCTCGGGTCCAGGGTTTGTACGACAGTGACTACGAAGATTTTGAGCTGCAGGGTGGGCAGTTGGTTGCCTTCCAACGCTTGCTGGACTATACCCAAGCGCTAGACATCCCAATCGTTTTTGTGAATACGCCGCTAACTGATGAGTATCTGGACGACTATCGGATGGAGGCCGAGATAGCGTTTCAGCAGGTGATGCTGCAGTTCTCGGTGACCGAAGAGGATTTTGTTTTTCGGGATTTAGGGCAAGTGTGGACGGGCAGCTATGATTATTTCTCCGATCCCAGCCACCTCAACCGCTATGGAGCTTACCGAGTCTCGCATCGCATCGCCCAAGACCCGATGATCCCCTGGCCTGAGGCCCTGAATACCCCTGTTATTGATCCAGAAGCTCTGCCATGACCATTCCTTCTTTGATCTACGGCCTTTTCTTGCTCAGCGTCGTGGGTCTCTACTGGGCTTTGGAGCAGCGATCGCTCCGCATCTGGCTGTTGCTGGTAGCTAGTCTGGTGTTTTATACCTCACTGCAAGTGCATTACTTGCCGCTCATGCTGGCGCTGGTGGGCCTCAATTTTTGGCTGGGCCATGTGCTGATGATGCCAGTAGACTGGCGGGTGCCGAATGAGCAGTGGCAAATGGCGGAGCAGAGCTGGCACCGTCGGCGTCGCCTCTGGCTGGGCCTAGGCATTGGTCTTAACGCTGCTGTTCTGCTGGGCTTTAAATATATCGATACCTGGCTGCGGTGGCTGATTCCTGACAGCTGGGAACTGGCTACGCCGGGGGGCGACTGGTTGGCGATCGCGTTTCCTCTGGGACTCAGCTTTTTCACCTTTGAATGCATCGCCTATTTAGTTGATGTGTACCGCGGCGCACCGGCAACGCGTAGTTTTTCTGAGTTTGCGGCCTACAAACTTTTCTTTCCCAAGCTCATCTCAGGCCCCATCACACGCTTCCACAGTTTCACCAATCAGCTTACTAGCCAGTCTAGTTTGGATTGGAACTGGGTCGTCGAAGGACTGTGGTTGATCGGCGTCGGGGCGGTAAAAAAGCTTCTGATTGCTGACCATATCGGCATCTTGGTCAACCTCAATTTCGACAATTTGGAGCGAGCGGGCAGCGGTGATATCTGGCTGGCGGTTTTTGCCTATGGCCTGCAGCTCTATCTTGACTTCAGTGGCTATGTGGATGTCGCCCGTGGCAGTGCCTTATTGATGGGCATCAACCTGCCTCAAAACTTTAACTTCCCTTATTTCACCACCAGCATCGCGGACTTTTGGCGACGCTGGCACATCACTTTGGGCGACTGGCTCCGCAACTACCTTTATTTTCCTCTCGGGGGCTCACGACGGGGACTCCGTCGGACTGCCATCAACCTGATGATTGTGATGCTGGTTGCGGGTATTTGGCACGGCAACACTTGGGGATTCCTGATTTGGGGTAGTATTCACGGTCTGGCTCTGGTGATTCACCGCGTCAACGATGTGATCGCTCGTGAGCGTCCCTCCCTCCGAGCCCTCTGGCAACATCCTCTGGGCATTGCCCTTGCCTGGGGACTCACCCAACTTCTGGTCTTCTTCAGTTGGATCTTTTTTCGCCTCCCCGAACCCTTGCAGTTCACCTTAGCCCTGCGCCGTCTGGTGGGAACCCGTAGCGACCTCCAATTCATCCAAAACGTCTACGTCGAATCTCTCGGCCTTATGCCTTCCCAACTTTGGGGGCTGCTATGGGCCATCGTTGGCATTATGGCGATCGCCTACTTCACCCAAAACGGACTCAAACTCCAGCTCAACTGGCCCCTCAAACTCCTTCTCGTTCCCCTATGCCTATTCGCTGCCTGGCAACTCGCGCCGACGGAGACACTATCGTATATCTATTTTGAGTTTTAGGGGATCGGTCGTTCTTGGTTCGTCGTTGATGGTTGAGTTGGGACGAGGCATTTGGAGCGTCGAGTCTTGATAGGTATTAAAGATAAGGCCCAAATGCCTTGCCCTTACGGGATTTTGTTCACCCACTACCCCTCTCCCCTTTCCCCTACTGCCCTTTCCCCTACTGCCCTTGCCCCTTTCTTCTATCACTCCCCTACCCTTCCACCCTCCTACCCTTCC
>JBCBJE010000799.1:0-2844 GCA_038523735.1 Cyanobacteria bacterium J06626_18
CCTCGTTGAAAGCAGGCATAGGCGTCTAAATCATCCGTTTGCCGGTCCAGGTTGGCCGCACGGGACAACGTCGCAATTTGACCGGACCAAGGACTGGCAAGGTGATTTGCGATGGCCTGAACAGCCTGCTCCTGCGTTTCGAAAAAGTCGGCCTTTCGACAGTCCCACTGATCCGTCCAGATCAGCTCACTGCTGATGTTGTCGATTACTGACACGGTAATTCGGATCTGATCCTGATGTCGTGAGTGCAAGTTCCAGTGGCGTCTTTAACAGTACCTACGTGGGTGAGCCAGAAACAGGCGTCAATGATATCGAGGTTTGCTACTCCAACGGACTCAGCTGTACCACGGGCGACCAAAATAGTGGCATTCAACTGGGTGAAACGGCATCCCTATACACAACTCTGAAATTTGGGCAGGTTGCTGATACGTTTAACCTGATCCTTGACGAGTTTTATGTAGGCTGGCAGGGAGATTCGAGCAGTCTAGAGTATTCCGGTGCGGCTGACAGCTATGGCGAAGTGCCAACCCCCGCTTTGATTCCTGGCTTAATCGGGGCTGGCCTTGCAGCACTGCGGCGCCAGCAGAAAGGGGCTGACATCCCAGCATAATTTGCTTATCCCAACGATTCTCTACACTCGATGGGCTCATGGCCCCAGTCCACTTGCCGTGGACTTTCGCTCAATAGACCGCAATTAATGATGCTGCTGGCGAATAGGGATTCTCACCCCCCAGGAACCCCAGGAACCTCAGCCGCATACGTTAGGGCCAGAATCCACTTGAGATGGCGTGAGTTCGACGTCGATCTTCGGTGCCGTTGCCAACCCGCCCGCGAGTCAGACACTCCCGGCAGAGCCGGTGGCTTGATGGGTGGGACCGCTTCAAAGGCGGGTGTCCTCACCGGGAGTCTCTGGCTTGGTTGTTAGAACTGACCGCTCTTATCAGCGATATCTTGCTCTCGGATATAACGTTTTACGGTCTCGAGTTCGAAACCGACCGTAGAGACTGCGTAGCCTCTCGCCCAAAAGGATGCGCCACTGAAATTTTGCAGCTTCCTTTGAACTGACGCGCAATCACAATCGCACTTTTCCCCTTGAGGAAACCAATCACCGAGGCCACGGAATATTGCGGCGGGATCTCGATGCACATATGAACGTGATCAGGCATCCAATGCCCTTCCACGATACGGCATTCTTTTTGCCGCGCCAGTTGATGAAATATCGGTCCCAGAAACTGACGGATGGTCCCAAACATCACCTTGCGGCGATATTTGGGAACGAACACCACATGCTATTTACAATCCCACTTGGAGTGAGACAGGCTTTGATAAAATTCCGACATTGCTTTTGCCTCCTACGAGTTGGCTGGTTCAAGCCACCGTAGGAGGTACTTTACTGCCGGAACGCTTAAAGCTGTTCGAGTCGCACTGGTCAAACCAGTGGCTTACCTCAGATATTCAGTTAATGGCGAAGATCGCCCTCCGCATCAGTCAATCGCGTGATTTAAAAACTGTCTTAGACATTACGGTTCGCGAAGCGCGCCAACTATTGGGGTGCGATCGCACGCTCATCTATCGCTTTGAATCTGACATGAGTGGAACCATACTGGCTGAATCGGTTGCCTCAGGGTGGAACAAGAGCCTGGGGACCGCGATCGAAGATACGTGTTTTCAAGAGCAGGGCGCTGATCGCTATGTCGCAGGTCACAAAACTGTTATTGCGGATATCCATGACTCTTCCTTAACGCCCTGCCATATCGAGCTACTAGAGCAATTTCAGGTAAAGGCAAACATTGTCGTACCGATCTTGCTACCAGAGGCGGCGACAGAGCAGTCCAAGTTATGGGGCCTTTTCATTGCCCATCAGTGTCGCGGTCCTCGTCAATGGCAGGAGAATGAGCTTGAGCTGCTGGATGACCTGTCGGTTCAACTAGCGATCACCATTCAGCAGAGTGAACTCGTTTCGACGCTGGAAGAGCGGGCCATGACCCTAACTGCAGTGAATCATCTTCTAGTCAAAACAACCGAAACTTTGGAAACTCGGAATCGAGAGCTGGACGAATTTGCTTATGTTGCTTCCCATGACCTGAAGTCACCGCTGCGGGCGATCGCCAACCTGGCAAGTTGGCTAGAAGAAGACCTTGAAGGAAACATCTCAGACGAAAATCAGCAGCAGCTAGACCTGCTGCAATCCCGCGTCCATCGTATGGAAGGTTTCATCGACGGGTTGTTACGCTACTCACGGGCAGGCCGTCAGAGTATTGAAGCGGAGCCTGTAGACACACGCGCATTGGTTGACGAGATTGCAATTGCCTTGGTAACGCCGCCTGAATTTCGCATCACCGCAACGCCTGATATGCCTACTCTGCATACCCAAGGAATTCTGCAGCAGCAGGTGCTTGCCAACTTGATTGGCAATGCCGTCAAATATCACGATCGCCCCGATGGTCAAGTCACCGTCACGATAGAGGGCCACGGCGAAATGGCTGAATTTGCTATTGCTGATGATGGTCCTGGCATTGCCCCCGAGTTCCATCAGCGCATCTTTGGGGTATTTCAAACCCTCAATAGCCGCGACACTATTGAAAGTACCGGTATCGGCCTCAGCATTGTGAAAAAGCTAGTCAATCAGCAGGGAGGCACGATTACGGTGCGATCGACTGAGGGGGAAGGGAGTACTTTTACGTTCACTTGGCCCAAGGTCAGTGCGTAATGTTGATACCCTACATTCCTTCAGAAGGTAGAGCCCCCAAAGCTTTTGTATGCTTCTATCTATACATGTGTTGAAGCGAATTTTGAGGCACAAATAGACTATGCTCTCGAACATATAAATTATGAAACAAATAA
>JBCBJE010000800.1:0-2841 GCA_038523735.1 Cyanobacteria bacterium J06626_18
ATCAGCGTGCGGCAGCCGAGGCGTGCCGAGGCCAGCGCCGCCTCGCAGCCGGAGTGTGGGCATTGCGAGCCCAGACGGACAAGCGGGAATATGCGGCAGTGATGAAGGCGATCGTTGAGAATCAGGCGAATCTCACCATCCGGGAAGGCATGGTGACTGATTTGGTGCTGGGCAATAACGATGAAATTGTGGGCGTACAGACCTACTTTGGCGTTGCGTTCAAGTGCAGAGCCGTTATTCTCACCACAGGGACATTTCTAGGAGGCATCATTTGGGTAGGCGACAAGTCCATGGCTGCGGGGCGAGCTGGCGAATTTGCCGCAACTGGACTCACCGAAACCCTAAATCAGCTTGGCTTTGAGACCGGACGCCTGAAAACGGGAACGCCTGCGCGGGTCGATCGCCGTTCCATCGATTTTGACGTATTAGAACCACAGCCTGGTGATGCTGATGTACGCTGGTTCAGCTTTGACCCCGAGGTTTGGGTGGAGCGAGAACAAATACCCTGTCACTTAACCCGGACGACGACGGCAACGCATCGCATCATTCGCGAGAACCTACATCTGTCGCCTATCTATGGTGGCTGGGTGGATGCCAAAGGACCGCGCTATTGCCCCAGCATTGAAGACAAAATCGTCCGTTTTGCCGACAAGGAAAGTCACCAGATTTTCCTTGAGCCAGAAGGACGTGACACCCCTGAAATCTATGTTCAGGGGTTCTCGACGGGCCTTCCTGAGAAGCTACAGCTCGCTATGCTGCAGAGCTTACCCGGACTCGAAAACTGCGCCATGCTCCGCCCTGCCTATGCGGTGGAATATGATTATTTGCCAGCGACCCAGTGTTATCCCACGATGATGACAAAGCGGGTTGAAGGGCTCTTTTGTGCTGGGCAAATCAACGGGACTACGGGATACGAAGAAGCCGCAGCACAGGGACTCGTCGCAGGAATCAATGCTGTGCGGTTAGTCAAAGGACAAGAGCCGGTTGTGCTACCCCGCGAAGGCAGTTATATCGGTACATTGCTAGATGACCTGTGCACCAAGGACCTGCGCGAGCCGTATCGCATGCTGACTTCGCGTTCCGAGTATCGGCTGCTGCTGCGATCAGACAACGCGGACCAGCGCCTAACGCCTCTGGGGCGTGAGCTTGGGTTGATTGGCGATCGCCGTTGGGAGCTATTCCAAAGCAAGCAAGCCAATATCACAGCTGAAAAGGAACGTCTCACTGGCGTGCGGGTTAAGGAGCACGACGAAATCGGTCAACGGATTGCAGCGGCTACGGGACACCGCATCAAAGGGTCGATCACGCTGGCTGACCTCCTGCGCCGCCCTGGTTTTCACTACACCCACCTGGAGACCTACGACCTTGGTCAACTTGGGCTGCTGCGTGAGGAGAAAGAAGGCGCTGAGATTGATATCAAATATTCTGGCTACATTCAGCGCCAGCAGGCTCAGATCGAGCAGATCAGCCGCAACACGAACCGAAAGTTACCTGAAACGTTGGATTACCAGGTGATCGATACGCTCTCGAAAGAAGCCCGCGAGAAGCTGAGTACAGTGCGTCCGCTAACGGTGGGCCAGGCCTCTCGTATTGGGGGCGTTAATCCAGCGGATATCAATGCGCTGCTGGTCTATCTCGAAATGCAGACGCGACGGCAGTCACTGGGACAGGAAGTAGCGATCGCCCAATAATCCACAGCTCTGTGTATTTGGGTCGAGTACATCTCGTTGGTTGAGGGGGAAAGGGGAAAGGGGGGGATCTGATTTGCCTACATAGTGCTGTAGCTCATGGTTATGCTGCGTTCTGATCTGGACGAGGCAGCGTACATTGCAACCGCGTCGCTGCGCCCTCTGCTGAATCCAGTGTTGAGATCAGAGTCAGACGACTGTCCATGGCCTTTAACATTGCTTCGGCCATGTTAAGCCGTAGACTGCTCGCTAGCGGTTCGTTGATATCAAACGTTTCTGCCGCTGGTAACGGGGTTGACTCTTGCCAGGGTGTTGTTGGTCGATCATCCTCAAGCCAGAGATGCCACCTGTCAGAAGGCGACTCAGGGGCTAGAGTAAGCCGCAGGGTGCCGCGATCGCTGCTCACCGCGATATCAATCAGCGTCACCAGAGCATTTTGCAACCAGGCCGGATCGGTCCACACACGAACGGTGACCTCAGGCGGCTCGATAACCAAATGCAGGTTGCGGTCTGCCGCCTGAAGCTGAGTCATTTCTTGCACTTGGCCAAAAATGGGGGCCAGCGCAACGACCTGCATTTTAGGCAAAATTTGCCCCGTCTCAATCTTGGAAACCTGAATGAGAAAGTCAAGGTGTTCCAGCAATTTCATCGATGCAGCCTGAGCATCGAGGATGAACTGTCGTTCTTCTTCTGGGCTCTCGCACAGTCCTTCCAAAATCATTTGGTTCAAGCTGATGACTTTGTTGATGGGCGATCGCAACTCATGGGCCGTTCGGGCCAAAAAACCGCCGCGAAACTGGGCCAGCTCAAGCGCACGATAGTAAGCCATCTGGAGCATCGTGTCAGAACCCTGCGAAAAGTTAGCTCCAGTTGAATGTGTCATATTCACACGCGCACAACGAGACAGTCTCTCAAGCCTATAACTTAGCTCTGCAGTTGGAGATCCCTGAAACCAACCATTACAAAATTTAGTCGGCGTTGGGAAAATCCTTACTGTGGCTACTGAATAGTGCTAAGCAAAGCTAAATTTGTAAACTGCTATAGTCTATGTGTACTATATGAGATGAGTCGGCTATGATGCATTCAAGCATCTTCAGAAACTAGCCATTTCAATGGGGCTTCATCATGGGGTAGTCCTTAAGTGGTAAGGATA
>JBCBJE010000801.1:0-2840 GCA_038523735.1 Cyanobacteria bacterium J06626_18
CACGAGGAGCACGGCGCCTTCATCGCTAATCCTCACACCTACATTTTGGAAGACGGAGGCCGCAAAGAAATCGATACCGTTCAGGTTGATTTCAAAGCCCAAGTTGATCCCCACGGTCTGCTCAACCCTGGCAAGATGCGTGGCTGGTTGGAACGAACATCGGCCTGACGTTCATCGTCGAACTGATGCTATTGCCATCAGTGAATACAGACGCCTAGATACTGTTCGTTGGCCTTTAAAGGTAAACGCCCGCATGGGTTACGCTATTGCTAACCCACCTTACGCATAACTACGACAACTCATGCCTTACACACCAGCCCGTATCATTATGCGAGGCCAATTTCTCGAAGGCGCTGGGTCAGGTATTCGCCAGCAGTCAAATTCGGGAACTGGGGCTGGCCACCGGTACGGGCAACGCAGGTAGGATGAGGCGATAAATCGACCTCGGGGCGCGGATGTACGAAAAAGGGAAGGGAGAAACGTCGATCGCGATCGTTCCCTGGATTCGTGACTCGATGCGTGGTGCTCTTGAACAAACCATTCGTGAGGTTTTGCAGCATATCACCCGTATCCACAATGATTTGGCCGGGGATCGCTGCGATCGGGAGCCACGTGCCCTCTTTTTGTCGCAACTCTAGTCCTGGAGCCGTAGCCTCGCACAGCAGCGTAATGAGATTGATGTCTTCGTGCGCAGCCGCCCGCACACTGGCAGGGTGCACGTCAGGCGGGAGCGGTGGATAGTGAATTACCCGCAGCAGCGTCGGGCTATTCGTCGTCGTATCCCGTAGGAACGAACGCGGTAGATCTAAATAAAGGGCGCAGGCTTCCAGCAGGGTATTGGCACAGACTTCAAGCTGCTCAAAGAGATCCACCATGGCTGTCTGAAAATGAGGTACCTCCTGAGGCCAAATGTTGGCAGGCTGAGCAGTCTCGCGTCCGATATGCCAAAACTCTTTAAGGTCAGGATGGGACGAATCCTTGGCGTGTTCACGCCCAAATGCCGTGAATCCCCGTTGCCCTTTCAAAGCTAAGTCTTCGTAGCGGATCTTACTGTCTTCAGGCAGGCAAAAAACAGACTCGGCGGCGGCGTACGCCGACTGAATCAGCTGCGGCGAAATGCCATGATCTGTCAATGCAAAAAATCCGATCGCTTCCAATGCACGACCCAACGTTTGGACAAATGCCTGTTGTCGCATGGGTTCAGAATTCACAAAGTCGGCGAGGCTGAGAACCGGAATCGTTTGTTGCATAGTCATAGCAATGGGAGGTTGCTTCAGGATACGCGGTTCGCTGCCAAACGTAATACCATTTCCACAAATCACGGCTACAGATCAAGAATCTGTAAGGGCGCACGGCTGTGCGTCTTGGACGAAATGTGTAGCTGCCGCATACAGAATTGGTATAACAAGGTGTGGCACAGTAAGGAAGCGCCTTGACCTCAACCACTGGCTGCACGCGAGATGAGGAAGTAGAGGGAGCAGGGGAAGTCGGTCTCATTTAGACGCAAATTGTTATAGGACGAACCTTGCCGATCGCAATGGAAACACTTTCAGTTCAGAACACTCAGCTTGACTTACTTCCTGAGAAAGCCGCATACATTCCCGAAGCCAAAGCGCTGTTAGTGTCGGACGTGCATTTGGGCAAATCCGAGACCTTTCAGCACTTCGGCATTCCCGTGCCGAATCAGGTGAACGAGGCAACTCTGAATCGTCTGAAGCAAGCCTGCGATCGCACCCAGGCCCAACGGCTCTTTATTCTGGGCGACCTCTTCCACGCCAAAGCAGGTATGGTTGATACCGTCATCGATAGCTGGCTGCAGTTCCTCAACGACACACAGCTAGACGCTCATCTCATTCTAGGAAACCACGATCGCGACCTGGTTGACTGGCTCTCCCAGCTCTCCCTCACCTGCTATACCCAGCCAATTCAGCTCAACACCTGGGTCTTGAGTCATGAGCCTCTACCCATCGTCAAAGGCATTAACATCTGCGGACACATCCACCCCTGTGTGCGATTGGGGGGAGGTGGCGATCGTCTGCGCCTGCCATGCTTTTACTGGGAAGCTAACTCACAGCGCTTGACGCTGCCCTCATTTGGCGACTTCACAGGCGGCTACGACGTCGCGATCGGGCGTCATGCCACCGCCTACGTCGTTGCCGAGGATAAGGTGATTCCCTTCAGTTAAAGACGGTCGACTTGGATACGCTTGCAAGCAGAAATTCATATTCAACGACGGAATAGGTGTTCTAGAGCTTCTAAACTCCTGCAGCATAAATTGCACTTCACAAGCACATATGTATTGGATGGACACACTGACTCTCTAATAAAACTTGGTGAGAGTTTATTGAAACCTTACAGATCCCTGGAGAGTCCTGCTATACAATCGGAAGCCAATTAATGTATTGAGGAATACAGTTTGATTTTCATGAGTATTTCTAAAAAATGTTTAATTCCTGCATTTATGGCAATGGCAAGCGCTTGTATGCAAGGAGTTGCACAAGGTGCAATTTTGACGCAAAGTTTCGATTTCTCAACTAGATTAGAGGGTGCAACGGGCCAAGTAGTCGATAACCCTATTCATAAAGAGATGAAATCGTTTGAGGGTTTTGATCGTAGCCTTGGTTTTTTGGAAGTGGTTAGGCTACGGGTCTATATAAAAGGTGATCCAGCTAATACATGTATCGGATCCAACTTTCCAGCGCGTTGTTCACTTGTCCCTTTGGTTTCCTATGAAGGTACAGGTGCCCTTGATAATGTAGAAGGTTACGCTGGAGCGACCTATGTAGTTTCAGACTTTGAGGGGGTTCAGGAGAACATAGTCAAAAAGAATGGTATTTATG
>JBCBJE010000802.1:0-2839 GCA_038523735.1 Cyanobacteria bacterium J06626_18
CAGCGAATGAGTGCAGAATCAGATGCTTCTCTTTCAGTTGAAATCAATACGGTGACAGCACTCGGTCGGTTAGAGCCGAATGGCGAGTTGGTTAATCTGACGGCTCCAACCTCAATCCAAGAAAGTCGGATTGACCAGCTTTTGATACAGGAGGGCGATCGCATTGAGGTGGGGCAGGTCATTGCGATTTTGGATAATCGCGATCGCCTCGAAGCGGCCTTGCTGCAGGCTGAAGAACAGGTTAGTATTGCCCGGGCTAATTTGGCTCAGGTCAATGCAGGGGCAAAAACTGGGGAGCTTCAGGCTCAGCAAGCTGAGATTACCCGATTAGAAGCCGATCAAGTCGGTACGATTAATACGCAACAGGCAACGATTGCTCGATTAGATGCTGAGGTCCGCAATGCTCGTATCGAGGCTGAACGATATGAATCGCTGTATGACGAAGGGGCGATTTCTGCCTCAGAGCGAGATACGAAGCGTTTAACCTTTGAAACCAGTCAGAGACAACTTCAGGAAGCTGAAGCTGCACTGGAGCGCATTCAATCGACGACTCAAGAACAAATTTTGCAAGCGCGTGCCACGTTGGATCAATTGGCTGAGGTGCGGCCGGTAGACGTGGCTGTCGCAGAAGCGGAGGTACAGTCGGCGATCGCCGCAGTTGCTGAAGCCAAAGCCGACCTTGATCAAGCCTATGTGCGATCGCCTCGCGCTGGGCAAATCATCAAAATTCATACCCGGCCAGGGGAAAACATTGCTGACGAAGGCATCGCTACCTTAGGTCAAACCCACGAGATGATGGCGATCGCGGAGATCTATCAGAGCGATGTGGCCCAGATTGAGATCGGTCAACCTGCAGAAATTACCTCCTCAGCCATTCCCGGAACTCTGACAGGCACGGTCGAGCGGATTGGTCTACAAGTGGAGCAGCAGGAAGTGGTGGACGAAGACCCGGCTACTAACATTGACGCCAGAGTGGTGGAGGTGCACATTCGCCTTGACCCTGATGCCAACACACAGGTCGCGGGGCTAAGCAACCTTCAAGTGATGACAACAATTCGTGTTGATTAGGAGAATTGACGATGCTTGGTCTACTCAACCCCACCAAAGCCCTGAATACCCTACAGCAGCGCACACCGTTAGGGATGAAGCAGCTTTGGCATGACCGCACCCGCTTGTTAACGGCGATCGCTGGCATCACCTTTGCTGATATTTTGATTTTCATGCAGCTCGGCTTCTCTGATGCACTGTATACGAGCAATACCCAGTATCCCGCCAACCTCAATGCTGATCTGGTGATCATCAGTACCCAGGCTAAAAACTTTAACCAACTGCGCACGTTTCCCAGGCGGCGGCTTTCCCAGGCGATGGATGTTCCCGGTGTCACTGCTGCCGATGCGCTTTATATCAGCTCGGTGGAATGGCGCAATCCTCAAACCCGCAAGGAAGTCTCTATGACGCTGTTGGGACAAAACCCGGACCGACCGGCTTTTGATCTACCGGAAGTCAATCAACGGCTCGATGCCATTCGGTTACCTGACAATGTTCTGTTTGATAAGGCATCCCGAGGGGAATACAACGAAACCATTGCCCAAGTCGAAGCAGGGGAGCGCGTCACCACAGAAATTGGTCTCCGCACGGTCACCATTGCTGGATTGTTTGAAGTGGGGGCCTCTTTTGCTGATGACGGAGCATTGATCACGAGCGATCAAAACTTTTTGCGCCTGCGCCCCAGACGCAGTGCCGGAGCTGTAAGCCTGGGATTGATTCAACTAGAGCCAGGAGTGCTACCAGAGGAGGCCAGCGCTGAACTAGCTGCCAGACTGCCGCCGGATGTGCAAGTCTTTACCCATGAGGAATATGTAGACTTTGAGCTCGCAGAGATTCAAGGAGAATCCCCAATCGGATTCGTCTTTGGCCTAGGGACGGCGATGGGCTTCATTGTTGGAGTCGTCATTGTTTATCAGGTGCTCTCAACAGATGTGAACAGCCACCTGGCGGAATACGCCACCTTCAAGGCGATGGGCTACCGCAACGGCTACTTACTTGGGATTGTGTTTGAAGAGGCGCTGATTTTGTCAGTGCTGGGATTCCTCCCGGGGCTAGGCATTTCCCTGGTGGCCTATCAGCTTACAGCAGCGGCGACGGCCTTACCCCTTGCCATGCCCTTCAGCCGGGGGGTGCTTGTGCTATTTCTCACCTTTTTGATGTGCGGCGCGTCAGGGGCGATCGCAACCCGACGACTTCAGTCTGCTGATCCGGCAGATATCTTTTAGACCACGGCATCGAATCAACCTAGGACTTACTTAGTTGAACGGTTTTTCTCGGACACAACCCGCGAAAAACCGTTCCCAAAACCCAAAACTGTGTATGGAGTGCGTAAGTCCTGAGACCAAGTCATCGAAAGCAAGCAATTGCAACTAAATAATTGAACAATGACCATTCAAACAGCGACTCAAACAGCAATTTCTGTCCATCACGTGGACCATTATTTTGGGACTGGGGCGCTTCGTAAACAAGCGTTATTTGACATCAATTTAGAGATTGCTGCTGGCGAAATTGTCATCATGACTGGCCCCTCGGGGTCCGGAAAAACAACCTTGCTCACCCTCATTGGTGGGTTGCGTTCTGCTCAATCCGGTAGCCTTAATGTGGTGGGTCACGAACTGTGTCGGGCTAGTGAAGATGATTTGGTTAAAGCCAGACGCAACAACGGATACATCTTTCAAGCCCATAACTTGCACGGTAGCCTGACTGCTTTGGAGAATGTACAAATGGGACTCGAGGTTCATGGCCTATTTCCGAAGGACGATCGGCATCGGCGGGCCGCTGAAATGCTTGA
>JBCBJE010000803.1:0-2825 GCA_038523735.1 Cyanobacteria bacterium J06626_18
CAATCCCCTTGCGGGGAATTAGTTGATTGCGACGACGTCTACAACAACCAATCCCTAATCCTCGATTCGTTTCAATCCCCTTGCGGGGAATTAGTTGATTGCGACCGCTTCAGCACTTCAGCTAGCAGCTGCTCGTTATCGTTTCAATCCCCTTGCGGGGAATTAGTTGATTGCGACGGCGGGCTTTTCAAACGTCGAGTATCAGGCAGTTCTAGCAGCGACTTGCGCGGACCTCGTAATTTAGAGCCAAAAAACACAAGCAATCCATCTGAAACAAACCGTCTCATCACCCCAAAGCCCTATCAAACAAGGAATTCAGCGACTGCGCGGATCCCCTTGCCCAGCCAAAACCCTCAAACCCTTTCACCACGAGGACTCGGGCTGCTGATTTGCCAGGTCTGCCAAAAACAGCTCCCCACCCGCGCAGCATCCCCTTGCGGGGTGTTGTATTGAAACAGAGATGCCCAAAAATCCAAACTGAATAAGGCACCTCTACAACAAAGAAAACTATAGGATTTTCAAGGTTCATGCACCCTGAACAGACACCGGTTCGAATGCAATTGACCTAGCGCAATTTGCTAAAAAACGCTGAGCGATAGAAATCAGCCTACCGTACATCTCAACGAGGCGTTTGCTGGATCAACAACCCTTAACGTTTGCCGCTCAAGTGACTTACCAAACTGCTACACCACGGTGCGTTGAGCCAACGCCACACATACCCTACACCAGTCTCCACCCACTGATTATTTAGATCGCCGCGATCGCCTCTACCTCAATTTTCACCTCCGGCGCAAACAGCCCCCTCACCTGAATCAGAGCACTGGCCGGTAAATACTCCTGATAGGCAGTGAGCAACACCTCTCGGAAACGCTCAAGATCTTCAAATTCCGTGACAAATATCGTCACCTTCAGCAAATTCTCAAACCCATTGCCTTCCGCTTCCAGGGTTTGCTGCAACTGATCAAAAACCACTTCAGCTTGAACTGCCAAATCGCCATCTTGCGCGGGCGTATTAAAAGCCGTTAATCCTGACAGAAAAAGCAAACCGTTGTAGCTCACCGCATGCACATATGGCCCTACCGGTGCGTCCAGATGAGGATAATTCTTCCGTTCAATGGGCATCAAGTTTGCTCCTTTTACTTGAGGACCAACAGCTGTCGTTAAGCCAGCCGCAGCAAGGGCTCCGGTCGTCATGATCCGTCGTCGATTGAAATCAATCATGGTGATGTCTCCTGGCTCAGCGATTGACCGTGCTCATGTCGGGATAGCGATCGCCCGCCGCAAAACCCTGGGGCGCGATCGCTTCAATACGTTCCAGCTCATCTGGGGTGAGTTCAATATCAACAGCGGCAGCATTCTCTTCCAAATACTGACGGCGTTTGGTGCCCGGAATCGGCACGATGTTTTCGCCCCGTGCCAAAAGCCAGGCGATCGCCAGCTGACTTGCGGTTACACCTTTGGCTTGAGCGATCGCCTTGACCTGCTCCACCACCGCTAGATTTTTGGCAAAGTTCGCGCCTTGAAAGCGGGGCGAGTGGCGGCGGTAATCATCCTCAGCCAAATCCTCCAAATGCTGAATAGCCCCCGAGAGAAAGCCACGACCCAAGGGACTATAAGCCACAAAGCCAATGCCAAGTTCGCGAAGGGTGGGAAGGATGTCATCTTCCGGTTCCCGACTCCAGAGCGAATATTCGGTCTGGAGAGCCGTGATGGGATGTACTGCATGAGCCCGACGCAGCGTTGCCGGAGCCGCTTCGGATAGACCGATATAGCGGACTTTGCCCTGCTGCACCAGCTCCGCCATCGCACTCACCGTATCTTCGATCGGCACAGTTGGATCAACCCGGTGCAGATAGTAAAGGTCAATCACATCGATTCCCAGTCGCTGGAGCGAAGCATCACAGGCCTGATGAACATAATCTGGCTTACCATTCACGCCGCCAAAGCCCCCGCCTGCCGTCCGAACGACGCCGAATTTGGTTGCTACCACCGCCTGACCGCGCCGCCCTTTGAGAGCCTTGCCAATCAATTGCTCATTGGTATGAGGACCATACATATCAGCCGTATCAAGGAAGGTGACACCAAGGTCTAGTGCTCGGTGCAGGGTCGCGATCGCTTCAGCTTCATTGCGATCGCTGTAAAACTCAGACATCCCCATGCAGCCGAGACCGATGGCCGAAACTTCTAGCCCCGGCCCAAGTTTGCGAATTTTCATCTTGATTATTCTCCGAGCGTGTGTAGCGTAATGTCTCGTTCAGCAAAGACTTGCTTAACCAACGCCATGCCATTCAACGCGGCAGGGAATCCCGCATAAACAGCCATTTGGATGACGACTTCGACAATTTCTTCAGGCGTGCAGCCTACGTTCAAAGCCGCGTGAATATGGACTTTAAGCTGAGGCTGAGCATTGCCAAGAGCCGTCAAAGCAGCAACCGTAGCAATTTCCCTGGATTTCAAACCCAACCCAGGACGAGAATAAACATCGCCAAAGGGAAACTCAATGACGTAACGGGCCAAATCGGGAGCAATGTCCTGCAGACTCGCAATTACCTTTTCTCCCGCTTCCCCATCAATTTCTTTGAGTTTTTGCCAGCCTTGCTCGTAACGACTTGCGATCGCTTTCATAGGAACCTCGTTATTTGTCACTTGTTGTTTGTTAGTGGTTAATGGTTGATGGTTGATGACTTATGGGTGATGGGAAAAAGGGGAAAGGGAAAGGGGAAAACCACATAACCAATTACCGATGACCAACTACCAAACATGAACTACAAACTATCAACCATGAACCATGAACTATGAACTACTAACCAATTACCAAGAACCAA
>JBCBJE010000804.1:0-2811 GCA_038523735.1 Cyanobacteria bacterium J06626_18
CAGGTTACTGCAGATAGCGCGTCCGAATTGAAGAACCATAGGAGAGTGTTAGGGGAGTGGAGGGTAGGAGGAGTGGATGAGTAGGAGAGGCGATGAGGGGAGGCGCGACATGTCGCGCCTTTACAAAGCAGCTTTATTATCTCTTTTCCCTTTCCACTCCCCCCACTCTTCCACTCTTCCACTCCTCCTACCCTCCACTCCCCTAACACTCTCCTATGGTTCTTCAATTCGGACGCGCTATCTGCAGTAACCTGACGACAGCTCAGCAGCGGGAATGGCTGGTGACAAATGGCATTGGTGGCTATGCCTGCGGCACGATCGCGGGGATATTGACGCGCCATTACCACGGATTGCTGGTAGCAGCGCTGAAGCCGCCGCTGGACCGGACGCTGTTGCTGGCAAAGCTCGATGAGCAAGTGACGTACCAAGGACAGGTTTATCCGCTCCATAGCGATCGCTGGTCGGACGGTTCAGTCAATCCTCAAGGCTACCGGTACATTGAGCGGTTTATCCTTGAGGGCACTATCCCAACCTGGACCTATGCCTTCGGGGATGCATTGCTAAAAAAGCGCATTTGGATGGAGCAAGGAAGCAATACAACCTATATCCGCTACAGCCTGAAGCGCAGCAGTGGTCCGATCAGGCTATCGCTAAAAGCCCTGGTAAACTATCGCAATCACCACCACAGCGCTCGTAGGCAAGCGGGGAAGCTGCACGTACAACCACATTCTCATGGCATTGAAGTCGTTGCATTTGAGGGGGCAAAACCCTTCTATGTCGTTGCCGATCGAGGTAGTTATACCCCCCATCATGAGTGGTATCAAGGCTATGACTTAGCCGTTGAGCGCTACCGTGGCATCGACCCCCACGACGACCATCTGCATGGGGCGACCTTTGAGGTCACGCTTGAGTTGGGGCAAAGTATCCATGTTGCTGTCAGTACAGCCCCTCCGGAAACATTGCAACCTACAGCAGCAATCAAACGGCAGCGAAGTCATGAGCAACGCTTACTGGGTCATTGGTATTCAGCGCGTTATTTGTCGGCCAAGCAGTCGCCCCTCTGGATGGAACAGTTGATATTAGCTGCTGACCAGTTCATCGTGGCGCGGCCCGTGGCAGGAGAACCCGAAGGCAAAACGGTAATTGCGGGCTATCCCTGGTTTGGCGATTGGGGGCGCGACACCATGATTGCGATGCCCGGTTTGGCGATCGCCACAGGACGTCCCGACATTGCTCGCCCGATTCTGCGGACGTTTGCCCAATATATTGACCAGGGAATGCTCCCAAACTTGTTTCCTGAAGCCGGTCAAACCCCTGAATACAATACCGTCGATGCAGTGCTCTGGTACTTTGAGGCGATTCGGATTTACTACTCTGTCACCCACGATTGCCTGTTACTAGAAGAACTCTTTTCAGCCCTGGCAGACATTATCCGCTGGCATCAAAAGGGGACTCGCTACAACATTCACCTGGATGCTGATGGCCTGATCTATGCGGGCGAAGCGGGCGCCCAACTCACCTGGATGGATGCCAAAGTAGGCGATTGGGTAGTGACTCCTCGCATCGGCAAACCCATTGAAGTCAACGCCCTCTGGTACAACGCCCTGCTCACAATGGCAAGGTTTGCCGATTTGCTGGGGGTTTCGGGCAATGACTATCGTCTCATGGCAGAACAGACACGACACGGATTTCAGCGGTTTTGGTCCAACGAATTGGGCTATTGCTACGACGTCCTCGAGGGACCTGAGGGACCTGAGGCCAACCTACGCCCAAATCAGATCTTTGCAGTCGCTTTTCCAGCTACTGATTCTTGGCGATCTGGGCTATATGCCAAGAAGCCCCTGAACCATCAGTTGCTCGGGCCTGCTCTCCTTGACCCAGGGCAACAGAAAGCGATTGTTGATCAGGTTGCCCAGCAGTTGCTAACCTCCCATGGCCTGCGATCGCTCACTCCCGAGCACCCCGACTATTGTGGACAATATGGCGGTAGCCCTCTACAGCGTGACGGTTGCTATCACCAGGGGCCGGCGTGGGGCTGGCTCATCGGTCCCTTCGTGCAAGCCCATCTCCGCGCTTACAAAAACCCAGAAATGGCTCGTAGTTTTCTGGCTCCTTTAGCTGACCATCTGCACGATGGCTGCATTGGCACCCTGAGCGAGATCTTCGACGGCGATGCCCCCATGACACCACGGGGTGCCTTTGCCCAAGCTTGGACGGTAGCCGAGGTGTTAAGAGCCTGGGCCTTAACTGAAAGTTTTGCCGCATCCGATGTGATGTTTTGAGGATCCTCGTGCCTCCTTCAGCCTGCAACCCGGACCTTCTGCCGTTCTGGACCTTGGGAAAGTGGGGGAATGGTGAGGGGAATAGACCGGTTGGGTTCAGCCTAATCTTGATAGAGATATTCGAGATGTCACCGTAGGCTAATAGGAACAGTAGCTGTCGGAAGTATTTTCTTTGTCGAGTGAACTGTTCTCAGAGGTTCAGAATGAAAGCACAAAGGTGACATGCGCTCTAAGGTCAGTATTTATATCCCCGCAAAAAATTTCAACATCAAGAATACTAGAGATATCAAGAGTATTTGCTTACGACTGTGATCTCGATCAGGCTTCTTCTTTACTTCACAAGCTAAGGACTGTAAGTTCAAAGAATTTTTATTTGATAATTCCCTAAACACAGCTATTCTCTAGATATAGAAGAAAGACTTATTTGAAACATCCCCCGAGCCGCAAGGTATTGGGGGATTCTTATTTTCTCCAAGCCTCAAAAGCCTTGCAAATAAAAGATCTCGACGGATAGGGCGCGATCAGAACA
>JBCBJE010000805.1:0-2810 GCA_038523735.1 Cyanobacteria bacterium J06626_18
CATCGGTCTCGCTGATGGCCTGACAACCGACCAGCTAAGCTTCGACGGCAACGCAATTCTGTTCGGCACTGAGACATTAGCAGTTCTGAATGGTGTTGCTGATGCCTCGGTCGTTGACTTCGCGATCGTGTAGCGCCTTACTGTCTGAGGCAATTGCTGAGCAAGAAGTTACCGATTGGAGTGTCGAGGTATGAGACCCGACACTCCAATTGGTATATTCATTGCGAGAAATCACTTAGCACAGTTCCATAACAGGGACAGACAAGTTCCCTCGTGAATGAACGCGCTATCTCCAAGACGTATTGCAAAGGGGCACGGCGGTGCTATGCCCCTTTGACCTTTTAGCAGTTTTCCGTCGCTCACCCTCATCCCCTAGAGATGATTCTCTACTGACAGGCAATTACATTGATGTTACAAAGGCAGGCTGGTGATCCTTCTGGTGAGGGCGGTAAGGCGAAGATACAGGGCTGATGCTAAGAGGGTTGACTTGGTGGCATTTCGCTCCTTCCCCTTTAAGCCACACTCACCCCAAATCCACAGAAGCATATCTTCACTGATTTTTCAGAAATAAATTTTCTTAGTCTTCCCTGTCTCACGCTGGACTAACGGCGACGCTACAAAATCCCATAAATCTCCAGCAGACATCATAAATCGACTAATTTCGCGCGATTTCTCTTGCGGTTTTGACCGGCTGCGCCCCAATTTCCGCGTATATGGAACAAGCGAGCTTGATGACGAGTCTTCGCTTCTGCGGGTACAAAACTTACAGCATTTCCTTTCTGGATGAGGCACAGCCTATTTCCTGCGACCAAAAGTTTCAGGCTGATATTGGCACTTCACCGGATGCAGAAACGCTGTAGACAGATTTCACGAGAAAGATCTCAGAGAGGCATCCTTTATGGCGACTCAAACACTTGCGGCAAATGGCCAGAACCCTGTTCAAGGTTCCTTTATTGGCCAATTTGACCATGTTGTTTCGCATTTTGATGGTAACGCTGTCGACAAAGATGATGTTGCTGCCGTGCCAGTTGCGGGGTTGTTACTAAACAGTGCCGGCTTAGCCAATAAATCCACCATCTTTTACAACAACAATCTGTCGGCGCCAAACGGTAAACTGCAAACCGAGCAGATGCGAAACAGCGCCGCTTTTGTCGAAGAGAAGCTCGGGATTGACACCTACGACTACCAAGCCAACACTAACGTAGCGATCAATGCATTAGCAGACATTCTCAACTCCGGCAAGAAGGTGCTGATTCTAGAAGGTGGTCCGATGGAAGCGACCTATCGGGCATTGGCAAAGGTTACCCCTAAGAATCGCAGTAACGTTACACTCGTTTCCCATGGTCGGTTTAACGAAATTACGGGGCCACTACAGTGGGACGATATTGGCAGCGACTTTCCTGAAGTCAACCGGATCGAGATATCTGACCAAAACGGTAAAACTGATAGTACCGGCTTCAAAAGCTCAAAGTGGAACTGGTTAGACAACACGTCTAATCCACTGTTTCAAGAAGCCCGCGACCTGATGAATCAGGTCAAAAACAAAAATCAAAAGCAGAACGATCCTTCTGATGCGGGCATGCACTTCTATGCCATCACAGGCGATGAGTTCGGCGACCCCTTAGATGCCAAGGCATTTTTCGATCAATATCCGCCTTCCAGCGGTGGCAGCAACCCCACTCCAAATCCGCCAAACCCTTCCCCCGAGACGAATCCACCAAACCCCAATCCGCCCAATCTGAATCCACCGAATTCGGGCGATCGCGTAATTCTTCACGCCATGGATGCGCGTCGCAATCCCAGCGACCCCTACGAAACACCCATTACGGATGGCAATGGCAATCGACTTCCCGAAGCTAAGCAGTACAAAAATGGCGAGTGGAAAATTGCGCAGGACCAAGTTTTTTGGGGTGACATCCAAATCAGCGGCAAAGCGGCTAATGGCAACCGCGGCATCGTTAAATCGACCCATGATCTGATTGGCATCAAGAGTTACACCTACGCCACAGGTAACTTCAATAAATCTAAGCTAGATAATGCCGTCAACTACATGGGTGATGAGGGTGGCACCGAAACCTTAAATCTGAAGTTTGCCGATACCGTTGAAGATGTGACGCTGACTCTGGCTTCGCTGGACAATGCTAATGAGCAAGTGCGGTGGAAAGCCTATGGTGAAAACGGCAAAAGCATCGGCCAAGGAACCCTCACAACGACTGATGGCACTAAAGTAGCGGCATTGGATGCCGACGAACTCAATTTTGGGAAAAAATCAACCTATGAGTTCGACCTGTCAACTTCCGGCATTGCTCGCCTAGAATTGAGTGCCGCACCCAACACAGGCTATTCCCTAGCTGGAATTGCTTACACAGCCGACGATGGCAGTCAGGCTGGCCCCAATCCGCCACAGCCCCCAACACCACCTCCTAACCCGAATCCCAATCCCAATCCGCCGCCGAATCCCAACCCGAACCCGCCGCCCACTTCTGGGCCTAATCCCGGTAATGACAGCATTGTGGGCAGTGTCGGGAATGACACCATTAACGGTGGGGCTGGCAATGATAAGTTGCGGGGCGACCCTAATAATGCTCAGACCCAAGGAGGCCGGATTGGCGGCAACGACATTATTGATGGCGGTTCGGGCGATGATGTGATTGGTGGCAAAGGTGGCAACGATCGCTTAACGGGCGGCTCGGGCAACGATCGCGTCTGGGGTGATGCGGGCGACGATGTGATCCGGGGTGGCCAAGGTAAGGACATCCTCTCAGGCGATGCGACTACGGGCGATCGCGGTCGTGATACCTTTGTTCTAG
>JBCBJE010000806.1:0-2808 GCA_038523735.1 Cyanobacteria bacterium J06626_18
AAAGGGCTGATGGCAGCTGATCGGTAGTGCGGGTCTTTATCTTACAAAATTTAATCCACGGAACAGCCAAATACGGAGGGGGTCAAGTAATCCATTGCCCCTTCTATATCTGGAGATTTCGTCATGACGATAAGTCCACCGAGGATGACCCAGCCTGCCTATCGTGAGGCGCGATTTCGCTGGTCTGCAGAAGCGTATCAGACCTTTGGTCAGGCCCCCTATGTGACGCGTCATCGCTACCACCAGCTACCGCTGTTTACCGACGCAGGCCTGATCGACCTGCTAGACCATTACCCTCGCCCCCACCTGCAGGCATTCACGATGGGGGCTGACCCGACTCGGCGAGAAGAGTGGACCTGCGTCGATATTCATCCAAGTAGCACGGGAACAGACATCCTAAATGCCGTAAAGCGGGGTCGCCTATGGCTCAACCTGATTAAGATCGAGACCTTCACCCAGGACTATGCCGACCTGATCGGCGGCATGTACGAGCAGATTGACGAACACTGCCCGCACCTGGGCGGCATTCGCGGCGACTACAGCGCCCTGCTAATCGCGTCCCCCCACTCTCAGCTTTATTACCATCTCGACGCCGCCCCCAACATGTTGTGGAACATGCGCGGTCACGAGAAAGTATGGGCCTATCCGGCTATGGAGCCCCGCTTTGCCCCGCAGGATTTTCTAGAAGATATTTACGCGGGTGAAATTGACGAAGAAATGCCTTTTGAACGGTCGTTCGATCAGCATGCTCAGTGTTTTACGTTAGCACCAGGCGATGTTATGTGGTGGCCACGCAATGCCCCGCACCGGCTCGAATATCCTGACTTAAACGTGTCGATTACCACCAGCTACTACACCCCCGCCCTACGCCAGCGAGACCTGATTCAGCTAGCCAACAAGTTTATCCTGCGCAGACTCGGCATTCAAAATCGCTCTATGAAAGAAACGGGCCTGAGGGCAAATCTCAAGCGATTTACCTACAAGGCTATCAACAGAGTTCGCCCCTTTCAGGCTAAAGACTCCACAGCTAGCTACATTACCGATCTAAGGCTCGATCCTGACGAAGCTCAGGGGTTCCGGCATTTAGATCACAAGGTTGTTCCGGCCTTTGGCAACCTGCAAGAGAAAACCAGCATGTAAATCAACCTTAAGGCCCTTGAGCTATTTCGAGTCTAGCGCCTCTTCTCCTGCGGGAGAAGAGGCTTGGGGATGAGGGCTCGCCTAGGTGAGCCAAACTCTCTGCCTTGTGTAAGTAGATCACCCCAATTAAGCAATAGATGCGGAGGCCCCCTTTTCCCAATTTGGGGGGACCCAACTCAAAGCCCCATTTTGGGGGTTGGGGGCTTTGACGAGAAGGTCAAACGTCAAAATTCTATCTTTGAAATGATTATGGTTCTGAGGCGATGAACATGATTCGTAAGGGTCAAATCCAAGGTGCCGAAAAAGGAGATGTCATGGGACAGATCTCTTTCATTAACGAAATCTTTGAAGTAGCTGGCTAATCAAGGATGTATCGGCAGGGAAATTCTCTCCTAACTAACTTCTTGCAACACAGCCCAATTGCGTGACTGGATGCTTTATCTGGTAAAAGAGCAAAGCGTGCGAACCCTTACCGAATTAGCCGCACGAGCGCGTCAGACCCTTGACTTTAATACTATTCAAGTGTTGAGAGCCTGGGGAATTACTCAACAGCGACCTCAAAACAATAAGATAATCGAACAATGCCTTGCAGAGTTGTTGACGAGTGGCTGGCTATCGGTAGAAAACCGTCTGCACATAACACCCGCTGGGAAGAAGCACATCAGTTAGTCAATATGAGAAGTGCATAAGACGTCGTCTCTGACTTAGCTTTACTAAGGATCTCAGGCAGCCCTAATCTTCAAGGATTTCTTTGTCAAGTACCTGTTCCTGGGCGCTGAGGGTATATACAATCGGCACGCCAGTTTTTAGATTCAAATTTGGGATTTCCTCAGAGCTGAGGTTATCCAGATACATGATGATCGCCCGCAGGGAATTGCCATGAGCCACCACCAAGACATTATCCCCCTGTTTCAAGTGGGCCAGAATCCGATTACGAAAGAAGGGAATAGTGCGATTCATAGTATCTTCCAAGCTTTCGCCGCCGGGGGGGCGAACTGAGAAAGAGCGCCGCCATTCAAGCACCTGTTCCTCGCCATATTTCTCTGCTGTTGTGGTCTTATTAAGTCCCTGCAGTTGACCGTAGTAGCGTTCGTCGAGTGCTGTGCTGGGGAAAATGGGCAGTTCCTCACTGGAATCACCATGGTATTTATCCCAACCATGCCATTCAGGATCATCCACTGCATGTTTGATGACGGGTATTCTCCCATCACAAATTTCATCACACTCAGTTAAACAGATGACTGCCGTCTCCAGCGCCCGCATCAGTAGACTGGTAAAGCAAACATTCACCCGATAAGTTCTCAATTTGCACGAGGCGACTGTCGCCTCAGCACGTCCTCGTTCACTTAAAGGTACATCCACCCAACCGGTAAACTTATTAGCAGCATTCCAGAGGCTTTGTCCATGGCGAAGCAAAATGAGGTCTGTCATCTTCTAAACTTCAAGCTTCCGCTGTACCACCCTCATGGAAACGATGAGCATGTGAACTCATGGGTAGCTTTCTCGTAAATCCATGACCCAAAACCCATGAGATAGTAAACCCAAAAATCACAATTCCTATTGCATTCTTGAAACTTATCTGAACAGCGTTAAATAATTCAGGTGCGAACATATTCCATGAGAAATGGACCAAAATCGCGGCTAAGAGTACGATCAATATTACCCAGC
>JBCBJE010000807.1:0-2805 GCA_038523735.1 Cyanobacteria bacterium J06626_18
AGTGCGCGTTGAGAACGGCATGCTGATCTGGAACGGCGGCGCTATCCCCCTACCCCCCGAGTTGGCCGATTTGCGTTTCCAAGATGCGAGCCATCCCTATTATTGGGCAGCGTTCACTTTGGTCGGAAGTCCTTGGTAGTGTTTCAATGCCCAAATCCCAGGGTTCTTGATGGCACTCACAGAAGCTCCTAGTCACCTTACAAAAGAAATCTGGGATTTGACGGTTTAGTCTAGTTGGTTAGGACGTGAGGCGATATTGGATTGGATCAATTGATTAATCAGTTTTACGCAGATTTTTCTAAAGATTGCAATGATGACTAAAGAGCGCCCCAATATTGATGTTCTGCAAAAATTTGACCCGCGAAACATAGCCGGATCCGCGGAGGTTTTAGCAGCAGACGTAGTCTGGCATTTCTTTAATCCTCTCCTACCAGATATCCAGGGAGATTATGTTGGTCTGACAGGCGTTCAAACCTTCTTCGAAAAAATAGGAGGGCTAACTGATGGCACCTTTAAAGTCAATCCGATTTCTGCGACTGCCATCGGCGATGAACTGGTCATTGTGCATAGTCAGAACACAATGAGTTTGGAAAACCAGTCGATAGAAATTGACGTGGTTGTTGTGTGGCGTGTAGTTGATGGTCGTATTACCGAGGTCTGGGATATCCCGTCTGTTTATACTTCTCAAGATAAGAACTCATGACCGTATACGATAATTCGACTCAGGTGAAATCTAAGATTCTGCTTACAGGTTGCCAATTCGCAATAAAGCACGATTGTAGTGGAGACCATAACTGTAGTTGTCATTGCCTGGATTAAAATGGAAAGCAATCGTTGCAATGATTGTAGGGCCATGACAGTTCGAAAACCCCACTACAGCAAAGAGGAATTTGCTCGCCGTGGCAATGAGATATATGAATCTCAGGTACGATCGCAAGTCGAAGAAGGCAATCATAGAAAGATTGTAGCGATCGAATTGAAACTGGGGCTTTTGAGGTAGCTGATACACCGATTGCAGCAACGGATAAGCTTTATGAGCGGTGTCTCGATGCTCAACCCTGGGTAATCCGGATTGGGCATCGGGCCGTCTATCGCTTCGGCTCGCGGAGCCTAAAGAAACTCGCATGATGCAAGGCTTCGTGAATCAAAACTGTGAAGCTGTTATTCGAGTCGCCATTGAAGCGCTGCAATAGCGAAAGGTGATCGGCAGGATGGGTTTAACAGCGCCCATAAATACCGACTGCAAAAAGAGATCGGTTATGGTGCAAAAATTGCCCGCAGTGGATAGTGGAGAGAGCAGTCTACAGAACAATCTCTAATACGGTCTACCCGGGAACAAGGACTGACCTGAACTGACATCGAAGAGATGCACTTGGTTTGGATCGATCGCCAGCCAAAGCTCCTCACCGATTTGGAACGTGCGCTCGGGCTCAACTCTGGCCTGCAGCAAGTCATCGCCAAACTGAACTGTGAGATAGGTCTCAATCCCCAGCGCTTCGATGCGCGTAACGGTTACCTGCAAGTTTTTGGGCGCAGGCAGACTCACACTCAGGTGTTCTGGACGGATGCCGAGCGTTACGGCTTGACTGTCATAGGCAGCTAGTACGTCTTCCCAGTCCCCCGGCAGCGTGATGCGAAAACCCGGATGAGTAATGACCAGCGGCGTCTTGACCTGTACTGGCAAAAAGTTCATGGCAGGCGAACCGATAAATGACGCCACAAACTGATTAGCAGGATGGCGATAGAGTTCCAACGGCGTTGCGACCTGCTGGATTTGTCCCTGATCCATTACGGCAATGCGATCGCCCATCGTCATCGCTTCAACCTGATCATGGGTCACATACAGGGTGGTAATGCCAAGCTGTCGCTGGAGATTGACGATTTGGGCGCGGGTATCAGTCCGAAGTTGGGCATCCAAATTGGACAATGGCTCATCCATCAGAAACACCTGAGGATTGCGGGCCATGGCTCGTCCCAAAGCCACACGCTGCTTTTGCCCACCCGAGAGCTGACGAGGATAGCGGGTGAGGAGGGCATCAATTTGCAGCATTTGGGCGACCGCGCGAACCCGTTGATCAATTAGCTTGTCAGCATTCGAAAGGTACCGTAATCCTTTGGGGAGAGGGCGCGTGATCCCAGCTAGAGACCCCTGCCACCACGTTCGTGCAGCAAGGGCATTTTGGAGCTGTTGATTCGCATCAAGTTCAGTTGAGGCCGCAGCACTATCAACGGGTTCCGTCACCGGATCCGGACTGCCCCCCATACGTCTGAGGCCAAAAGCCAGGTTGTCATACACGGTGAGGTGAGGATAGAGCGCATAGCTCTGAAAGACCATGGCAATGTCCCGCTGTTTCGGGGGCAGCGAGTTGACCTGCTGATACCCGACAAAAATGTTGCCTGCAGTGACCTCCTCCAAGCCTGAAATGAGTCGTAGAAGCGTACTTTTGCCACAGCCAGACGGCCCTACCAGCACCATGAACTCGCCATCTTGTACCGTGAGGTGAATACGCCGCAGCACAGCAGTTTCAGTTTGAGTAGTTACTGCAGCATCAGCAGTCGGAGAGCGATCGCGCCCTCTGCCGAAGAATGTCTTATACACATTTTCCAGGACAACTTGTGCCACAGTCTGCTTGCCTACTCCTCCGAATCGTCGCCTGCGCCATTGGACTCATTATCAACCAAGGCAGTCAAGGTAACAGTGGCAATTTTTTCACCTTTCTCAAACTTGGCTAGACGATACCCAGTCGTTTGTTCGCGTCCTTGCCGGGGAATGCTGTCTAGCGGAATTTGAGCACTACGTAAAGC
>JBCBJE010000808.1:0-2796 GCA_038523735.1 Cyanobacteria bacterium J06626_18
CTACTGGTAGACTCGTGAACAAGTTCCAAAATTCTCAAAGGTTGGGGATCTGAGTTTGGTTCTCCTATGATCAGGGGTCTAAGGGAACTCAGCATTTAGCTCTTATTTGGGGAGGAATTTCAGTAAGTCATCTCCAAATAGGAGCTAAATGCTGAGTTCCCTTAGACCCCTGATCATAGGAGAACCAAACTCAGATCCCCAACCTTTGAGAATTTTGGAACTTGTTCACGAGTCTACCAGTAGGATTTTCCATCTTACAGATGATTCTGCTATTCCACTTAATCCAATTACACCGTGGAAAGATATCAATGCAACAGCAACCTAACAAAGATCTGTTAATCGAAGCGGCAAGCGATCTGGAAAAGACTCATGAGGGGAGACCCGATGGTGTTCCAGACAATATCGATTGGTCTTCTGAACCCAGAATTAATGCCGGTAACGATCCAGGAGGCTTTGAGGCCGTCAATGCTTGGGGTCAGATATACGAAGATGCTGCTGGAAACCCGGCTGAGAATACTCGGGTCAAGCTTCGAAATATCCAAACCTACGTCTTCAGCAAAAAAGAGGGGGAGTGGAATCTTGTCCAGAGTTCGCCGACGGTAGAGGGCGCAGCTTACAAACTAGATTTTGCTAACGATACTAACCAGCCTGCTGATATTCGCACTGAGCCCGATGGGAGCCTTTCTATCAAAGTCACGCCAGGCTTTAACTTTCACTTCTGGCCTACGGGTGGGAGAGGGACGATTGATCCTAATGACGTTGGTGGCGTTTACACAACGGTTGATGCAAAGCTGATTTTAGATGACCCGAATAAGCCGGATGACCGGGCTCAAGCAAAGTATCTTATGGGCATGGGCAGCGACTACTGGAAAGATGCTACGGCTGGATGGGACAACTTTAAGACGAATTATGATGCCGTTGTGGGGCGATTTAGGTACGTCGATTCGGAGTGGGACTCTTTCGGCGCGACTTCTTTTACAGAAGAGGCTATCGAGGAAGACCCTCGTCTTGTAGAAGGGCTTCCAAGCTCTCAGGTAAGTGAGGGAGATACTGTCGGCGATAGCGGTTCTCCGACGCACCAACCTGACCAATCAGAGCCAACTGGGCTAGTTGCTTCGCTAAACTTTGAAGACATTCCAGGGGGGATAGCAGCTGATAGTTCGCCTATCAAGAATAATCCAGCGACTTTGATCGGCGAGATTGCTACAACGAAAGGTGCTAAAGGGAACGCGATCGCGCTCAACGGCAAGGGGCAGTATGCTGAAATCGCCAACACCTCGGACATCAATCTGGGCGTTCACAACCAGCGAACGATTTCGCTCTGGTTTAAGGTAAACAATGCCTCTGTCGATTCGCGAAAGCAAGTCATCTACGAAGAAGGTGCTGGCACCCGCGGCTTAAATGTTTACGTCCACGACGACCAACTACGCGTCGGCGGCTGGAACGAGCCGACTGGCGAGAGTGGCTGGGAAGGGACGTGGCTCAGTACCGATAATATCTCCTCCAACCAATGGCACCACATTGCTCTAGTGCTAGATGGCAGCGACAACTTAGGTTCCAAGGCTATCACAGGTTACTTGGACGGCGAAACGTTTGGTTATGGTGAAGGCTCTCAGCTCTGGGAACGCCCTGGCGCGATTGGCCTGGGCAGCATCAACGGCGGCACTAAGTTCCACGACGGATCAGAGCCCGGAAATGGACATGGTCTAGCGGGCGCAATTGACGAGGTGAAAATCTTCAACGACGCCCTGACTGCTGGCCAGATTCAGTCTTTGGCTGCCTAGTACAGGCTCTTTCCCAAAGCTTTGGGATAGCTCGCCCCTTCTCTACGAGAGGAGGGGTGAGTTCTATGTTGGACTTATCACCAATTAAAGTCGTTTAGAAGCCTTTGTGCTAAGTGTTTGTCGGTACGCGGACGAGCGGTTATCGCGATGGCCTTAATTGTTTGCCTAGTCCTTGCGGGGTACTGTCAACTTAACTTTTGTGGTAGGCTTTGCCAGCATCCGTCAGGGCCAGAGCATGAGCGTCAGTTACAAATACCATCGCTTTCCGATTGAGATTATTCGTCACTGTGTCTGGCTTTACTACACCTTCCCTTTGAGCTACCGCGACATTGAGAAAATGATGCTCTATCGGGGCATCGAGGTGACCTACGAGGCCATCCGCAAGTGGTGTAAAAAGTTTGCTCAAGGCGTGGTTAAAAATCGGGTTACACTTCCGCCACACTCAGGTAGGCTAAGTAGCTGCTCCTTCCAGAGTGCGATCACCCAAATATGACACCAGCCCTTTCCATCGCCGCCAGCTTATCCCCTGGCGTTCGCCAAGACATCGGCATCCAAGTGCTTTCGCGCTCGCAACCCATCAGTCACATCGCCGCGACGCACCAAGTGAGCCGAAAGTTCGTCTATCAGCAGGGAGACAAAGCCCAGCAAGCGCTGGATGAGTCGTTTGCACCATCCCAAGGCGATGATGATGTCTTGTTCCATCTGCCAGTGACTAAAAACTGGTTATTTCAGCTGATTCTAGGATTAGTCCTGATTTGCCACAGTTCCTATCGCGGCGTGGTTGAGTTGTTTCGCGATTTATTCGATCTGCCGATTAGTGTGGGCACTGTCCACAATCGCCTCCAAGCCACCGTTGCCACTGCGACTGCCATCAACCAAGCCCAAGACCTCGCAGGGATTGAGGTGGGCTTACACGATGAAATATTTCAGTCCAATCACCCGGTGCTGGTCGGCGTCGATGCCGCCTCCACCTACTGCTACCTCCTCCAAGGAGTCGAGCGTCGCGATGAAG
>JBCBJE010000809.1:0-2795 GCA_038523735.1 Cyanobacteria bacterium J06626_18
ATCAAGTTGACGCTCTCGTCTATAGCGGCTCTAAAACACTGATTTACCGTGGCCAGCGCTTGTCTGATGAGCAGCCCGTCCTCATCAAGCTGCTTAAAGCTGAATATCCTGCCTTTGCCGAACTGGTGCGGTTTCGCAACCAGTACACCATTGCACAATCTCTGGCGAACGTACCAGGGATTGTGCAGCCCCTAGCCCTCGAAAATTATCGCAATCAATACGCGCTGGTTATGGCTGACGAGGGATACGTGGCGCTTAGTACGCTGCCACCTTTTGCAGTCTCAGAGTTTTTTCCCATTGCTATCCAACTGGCTCAAATTCTGCAGAGTCTGCATGGAAGTCGGGTAATTCACAAAGACATCAAACCTCAGAACATCCTGATTCATCCAGAAACCAAGCAGATTCGGCTTATTGACTTCAGTCTCTCCTCGCTGCTACCCAAAGAAAATCCCGTTCTACAGAACCCCAACGTCCTGGAAGGAACCCTGGCCTACCTAGCGCCTGAACAAACTGGACGCATGAATCGTGGCATCGACTATCGCACCGACTTCTATTCTCTTGGGGTAACGTTCTACGAACTGCTCGCAGGACAACTGCCCTTTGCAACCACTGACCCTATGGAACTGGTGCATTGTCACCTGGCACGATCGCCCATGCCGTTGTGTGAGGTTGGGGAGGTCGGGAAGGGGGAACAGGGAACGGGAAACAGAAAGAAGTCAGAATTCGGAATTCGGAATACTCTGCGAGAAGAGCAAAGCTCTACGGAATTCGGAATCCCGAATTCGCCACCCAAAATCCTCTCCGACATCGTCCTTAAACTCATGTCCAAGACCGCCGAAGACCGCTATCAGAGCGCATTTGGTCTGCGATATGATTTGGAACGCTGCCAACAGTCATGGCAAAGCCAGGGCCATATTCCCGACTTTGTTCTGGGCGAACGGGATGTCTGCGATCGCTTCACGATTCCTGAAAAGCTATACGGCAGAGAGCCGGAAGTGCAGACACTGCTGGATGCGTTCGAGCGCGTGGCAGGAAATAGGAAACAGGGAACAGGGGACGAATTCGGAATTCGGAATTCGGAATTCGGAACACTCTCCGAGCAGAGTAAAGTCATACCGAATTCACGCCCCTTCCCCCCTTCCCCCCTTCCCCCCTCTTACCCTTCGACGCCTTCCAGCGAACTTCTCCTCGTCGCTGGCTTCTCGGGTATCGGTAAGACAGCCCTTGTCAACGAAGTGCACAAGCCGATCGTGCGACAGCGGGGGTATTTCATCAAAGGCAAGTTTGATCAGTATCGGCGCAATATTCCCTTTTCTGCTTTCGTACAGGCGCTGCGAGATTTGATGAGCCAGCTTTTGGCAGAGCCTACGGCGGTTGTGGAGGCTTGGCAAGCAGCGATATTGTCGGCTTTGAGTAACAACGGGCAGATCTTGATCGAGGTCATCCCTGAGCTAGAGCGTGTGATTGGTCCCCAGCCACCGGTCCCAGAGCTCTTTGGCACAGCTGCACAAAATCGCTTCAACCGCCTGTTCCAGAAATTTATTCAGATCTTTACGACGCCTGCCCACCCGTTGGTGATTTTTCTGGATGACTTGCAGTGGGCCGACTCAGCCTCGCTCAAACTCATTCAGTTGTTAATTGGTGAAACGGAGACTGCCTATTTACTGCTGATTGGGGCTTATCGGGATAATGAAGTGTATCCGGCGCACCCCCTCATGCTCACTCGGGAGGAGCTGCAGAAAGCCCAAGCTACAGTCAACCAAATCACGCTGGCCCCGCTAACACAGACTTCCCTCAATGGCCTAGTTGCCGATACGTTAGCCTGTCCTTTGGAAAACGCGGAGCCTCTCACCAACCTCGTTTTTCAAAAAACCGGCGGCAACCCGTTCTTTGCGGCCCAATTTCTCAAATCTCTGTATCAAGATGGTCTGATCTCGTTTGACTATCCCTCGACTGCTGCCTCAGAGCCTGAAAGCCCTCCCTTGCCAGTGACTCATCCCCGTGGTGGTGGGAGTGGGTGGCAATGCGACATCGCTCAGGTCAGGGCACGGATAGCCGGCGATGATGTGGTCGAGTTCATGACGAATCGACTGCAGCGGCTGTCGCCACAAACGCAAACCATCCTGAAGCTTGCTGCCTGCATCGGCAATCAGTTTGACCTGTCCACTCTCGCGATCGTCTATGAACACACCCAACCCGACACTGCCGCCGATCTCTGGCAAGCCCTACAAGAAGGGCTGATTCTTCCGCAGAGTGAAGTTTATAAGTTTTACCTTGATCCGGCTGGGGAGTGGGAACAGGGAACAGGGAACAGGGAACAGGGAACAGACAGAATAAAGGAGTCAGGAGTCAGGAGTCAGGAGCTAACCCTCTACCCTCTACCCTCTACCCTCTACCCTTCTACCCTTCCACCCTTCCACCCTTCCACTCCGCATCCCCCCATCCCCCACTCCCCCACCTACAAATTCCTCCACGATCGCGTCCAGCAGGCGGCTTACTCGCTGATTCCTGATGATGAGAAGCAGTCCACCCATCTCACCATCGGACGACTGCTGCTCAAAAATACCGTTCCAGCGGACATTGAGGAGCGCATTTTTGAAATTGTCAATCAGCTCAACACAGGGGCAGCGTTCATTGCCGAGCGTTCTGAGAAAACAGCCCTGGCGCAGCTCAATTTGATTGCTGGACGAAAGGCCAAGTTATCGACAGCCTACGTTGCTGCCGTCAACTATTTGACAACTGGGTTAGCGGCGCTGGATGGCTGGCAGCGACGGTATTCCCTGGCGCTGGCTCTG
>JBCBJE010000810.1:0-2795 GCA_038523735.1 Cyanobacteria bacterium J06626_18
AGCTTCAACAACAGCCGTTCTCTGCACTTCTTCTTGGGTGCATGGCCTGTGGTTGGCATCTGGTTCACTGCGCTGGGCATCAGCACGATGGCATTCAACCTGAACGGTTTCAACTTCAACCAGTCCATCATCGACTCTCAGGGTCGTGTGATTGGCACCTGGGCTGATGTACTGAACCGTGCAAACCTGGGTATGGAAGTGATGCACGAGCGTAATGCTCACAACTTCCCTCTGGACCTGGCTGCAGGTGAAGCTGCTCCGGTTGCTCTGACTGCTCCTTCCATCGCTGCGTAGTCTC
Organism: Cyanobacteria bacterium J06626_18; assembly: GCA_038523735.1. Taxonomy (GTDB): domain Bacteria; phylum Cyanobacteriota; class Cyanobacteriia; order Phormidesmidales; family Phormidesmidaceae; genus SIO1E4. The sequence goes on from JBCBJE010000810.1 coordinate 299, forward strand.
TACCGCGATTGATGAGCTAGTTAGATAGCTTTGAGCCCCCGTCGCACTGCGGCGGGGGCTTTTTACGTTGGAGGGTGCGGCATTAGGTTAGAGATAGGGATTGATATAATTGTGGCCTACTACAGCTTGACGGTAGAGGCGACCGCCCATGAGCTCACCGGACGTTCGCTGGAAGCAGCGATTTTCGAACTATAAGAAAGCACTGGCCCAGCTGACCGAGTTCTTTGAGCAAGAGAGCCTCAACAAGTTTGAACAGCAGGGACTAATTCAGGCGTTTGAGTATACTCATGAGCTCGCTTGGAACGTCCTAAAGGACTACTTAGGCTACCAGGGTACTCAAAATATTTATGGCTCCAGAGATGCCACCCGCATCGCTTTCAATCGGGGACTAATTGAGGATGGCGAAAGTTGGATGGAAATGATTAAAGACCGCAACCAGACGAGTCATACCTATAATCAGGACACTGCAGCGTCCATTGCTAACAACGTCAGACTGCGATACTTTCCAGCCTTTGAATCCCTCCGCGAGACGATGGAGGAAATAGCCAATGCCGTCTGACGTCTCCCCGGGAAAGTTTGGACTCAAACAAAGCACGATTGATCAAATCAATGCGGTATTTGCCCGTTATCCATCGGTTGAGAAAGCCATTATCTATGGATCTCGGGCCAAGGGCAATTATCGTAAAGGGTCAGACATTGATCTGACCCTGGTAGGCGCAAAGCTCAAAAGCTCCCAGTTAGCTCTCATCTGGCTTGAAATGGATGATTTGCTGCTGCCTTACCTGATGGATATCTCGCTGCTGCGCCAAATTGACAATCCTGACCTGATTGAGCACATCAACCGCGTGGGCGTTACCTTCTACGAAAAAGCCCCGTCTTAGTGCCCTACCCCATCACTGCGCTCGCAGACCAGTGCTACAATGGTGCTTGCCTTACAGGTTTTACCTGAAGAGGGCATGTAGCTCAGTTGGATAGAGCATCAGATTCCGGTTCTGAGGGTCGGGGGTTCGAATCCCTCCATGCTCGTAGTAGGTCTAATCGAAGTCAGTGCGGTTTGTGCTAAAACCGTACCAGTTTTGTTTTCAGAGCTTTGGTCAAAAAACTTTTAATCGCGATTGTTGTCTTCTCCGCGGCCATTGGCGGTGGGCTAGCGTACGCTTGGAACCGAGCGACAGCCGTTCCCCGGTGGTATGCCGCAGATACGGCAGTTCCTAATGCGACTGTTTCCGTTAGCGATTTGCTGGCGCAGCGGGCTACGACGACTGGTGGCCAGGTCCAAGTCACGTTAAGCGAGGCGGACCTGAACCAGATTGCAGCGTCGGCCGCGGCGAATTCTAGCGCGGCGTCGATCTTGGAGGCGACGGGGGGGATCAGTACCCGGATTGATCGCGATCGCATCGAAAGCGGCACCGTTGTGAACTTCTCCGAACTGCCGATGGACGCACTGCCCGCAGAAGGACAAGCCGCCATTAACCAGCTTCAAGACCGCTTTCCGGTGATTGCCAACCGCGATGTCTATATCGGTCTCTCCAGCCAGCCACAGGTTCGCGATGGCCAGCTAAGGTTTGGGGATGACGCGTCCATCAAAATTGGCCAGATGTCGATTCCATTGGGCGACGCTGCCCAGCAGCTGGGGCTTTCTCAGGCCGAGCTAGAGGCACAGCTTTCTGCCCTGCTGACCCAACAGGGCATTCGCCTGGAAGATGTACGGGTAGTTGACGGACAGCTACTACTTAGCGGCTCGCAGCAGCCCTAGTCGCCGCCCACACCCTCGACAATTCGCGACAGGGTACTTTTTTCGTCCACTGACACTCGCGTAGGCGAACCGCTGATGATGCGCTCCAGATTACGGAAGGAGTCTTTAATCTCTGGACCTTTAGCGCTGATGGTATACTCACGAATGGCCTTATCGTGCCAGGAGCCTCGCATCTTAAAGACATTCAGCGCCCGTGACATCTGCCCTCGAATCTCGACGTACTGCAGCATCAAGATTGTGTCAGTGATGGTGGAAATGTGGGAGTCTGTGATCGAATGTGACCCCATGAACTGCTCAGTGGTATTGGTGAAAAAACCGGTAATTTCTTCCTGTTTGGCATAGCCGGTTACGCCAATCACAAACTGCCGGAAGGAGTTGTTGCTAACGCCCCGGTCAAGTGCCGATAGAGAATCAATGGCGATGCGCGAGGGCTTGAACTGGGCAATCTCAGACTTGATAATTTGCAGGTGGTCTTCTAAACCGGCAGACTCCGGGTAGGCGCAGATAATCTTGAGCAGCCCAGCTTGCTCTAGGGCTTCAAAGTCGATCCCCCAAGAGTAGGCATTCCGAGACAGCTGCGCGCGCGACTCTTCATAGGCAAACAAAATGGCCCGCTCTTTCGACTTGCAGCCCGTTTCGATGAACTTACTGACCAGCATTGTTTTGCCGGTACCGGTCGCGCCCGTCGCCAAAATGATGGAATCTTTAAAGAAGCCACCGCCGCACATTTCATCTAGCCGC
>JBCBJE010000811.1:0-2792 GCA_038523735.1 Cyanobacteria bacterium J06626_18
CTCTAAATAATATAGATATATCAATCGTATGGATTTATCGAGAAACATCGTGCAAAAGGCTGAGCCACCTTTACTGACTAGAACACACTACCTTGAGACAGCCACTTGCGATGAGGTAGAGGATGAAACTTTTTTGGCAAACCATAGTAGTTTCTAGTTCAGAGCCTTCCTAAAATAAAATCGAATTTGTGTCAGACGACACTTTGATTTTTTCTCAATGTCTGTTAGGTTTTACGAGTCTGTGGAACATACGCGCATACGTAGCCCGTTCGATAGCTTCGAGCGCGGTTACTTAACAGCAAAGATTAAAGTCACCAAAGCATTTTGAAACGTTTGGCAGTCTAGCTTTCGGGATCTAGTCCTAGGCGCTTTTGTTTGGAGCCTACTTTGAGATATAGCTGGCCCCCGAGAGGAAGATTTCCTTTCGAGCTGGTCAGAGCTGCTGCTGGGTTGGACCTAGCCTTGCTTGTGTCGATTAGGTCGCCCTCTTTGAGAAGGGTTCCTGTCGGCGTAGTATCGAGAGCCCCCATTCAGTGTTGTTAAAGCAGATGGCTGATTCTGTTTGTCATTCTTCGTGACGTTAGATGTTTGGGTTCTTACGCAATTATCAATGGACACTTATTCATCAGTACTGTCTTATGCCTAGTATTCAAGGAACAGGGACCGGTGTAGCTGTTGTTGGGATGGGGTGTTGGTATCCTGGCGCATCCGAGTTGAGAGAATTCTGGGAAAATATTCTGGCAAGGCGCTGTCAGTTTAGGCAGTTACCGAACCAACGTCTGCCGCTCGCCGACTATTATGATCCTGATCCTGCAGTACCTGACAAAACGTACGGCAGTAGAGCCGCGGTCATTGATGGATTTGAGTTTGACTGGATTGGTCGACGAGTGCCAAAAGGTACGTATGAAACCGCTGACGTTGTGCATTGGCTGGCTCTGGAAGTTGCGCTGAAAGCCTTAGCGGATAGTGGCTACGATCGCAGCAGTGTTCCCATCGAACAGTCTGGCCTAGTTGTGGGCAACACGCTTACAGGGGAGCAAACGCGTGCTAGTTCGATGCGTCTGCGCTGGCCCTACGTCCGGCGATCGCTCTTAGCAGCCGCGGCCGCCAACGGACTTTCGGCGCAGGCTACTGAAGACATGGTGACCGCGATGAAGGAATACTACAAGTCGGTTTTTCCTCCGATCACCGAAGATTCCCTTTCCGGCGGACTCTCGAACACGATCGCGGGTCGTATTTGTAATGTCCTCAACTTTCATGGTGGCGGGTATACGGTGGATGGAGCCTGTTCTTCATCCCTCATTGCGATTGCGACTGCCGCTAATGCCTTAGTCAATGGTGATTTGAACTTGGCGATCGCAGGTGGAGTGGACGTCAGCATCGATACCTTTGAGATGATTGGCTTTGCCAAAACGGGTGCCCTGACCGCCAAGGACATGAAGGTCTACGATCGCACCGCCAGCGGTTTCATTCCAGGCGAGGGATGCGGATTTGTGGTTCTGAAGCGGCTGGAAGATGCGCAAACCAACGGTGACGATATCTATGCTGTTTTGCGGGGCTGGGGCATCTCGTCTGACGGTCGAGGTGGTATCACGGCCCCCAACCGAATGGGTCAGGCGACTGCCTTGAAGCGAGCCTACCAGCGGGCTGGTTACCGCATGCAAGAAGTTGCTTTTGTCGAAGGGCACGGGACCGGCACACCGGTCGGCGATCGCGCCGAGTTGGAAGGCATTGCCCTTGCCCTTACCGCCGATGGTGAAGTCCCCGCACGCGCTTGCGGAGTCACTTCTTTTAAGTCACTAGTGGGGCATACCAAGGCGGCGGCGGGTGTGGGTGGATTTATCAAAGCTGTGATGGCAGTCAATCGCCGGGTAATGCCCCCGACCGCAGGCATTGATCAGCCCAACCCCTTGTTCGAAGGGGCCGCACAATGCCTATACCCCATTCGGGAGGGCGAAGTCAGGAATCGCTCGGAACTGCTGCGGGCGGGTGTCTCGGCCATGGGGTTTGGTGGCATTAACTGTCACGTCACCCTAGAGTCTGGCGATCGCCCTTCACCCAAGCTGGCTCCCCGGCTGGATGAACAGGCACTGCTCGTCACCAGTCAGAAAACCGAGCTATTTGTCTGGAGCGCCGACTCATTCCCCTCGCTGCTGCAAAAAGTTCGCGCAACGCAGGTATTGGCACAGGGCATGAGTGTCGCTGAAATGGTAGATTTAGCGGTGTTGCAGTCTCAGCGGATTTTGCCTCAGTTACCGATAAGGGCGGCCGCGATCGCTGCTAATAGCCCGACCGCGCTCACGGATGTGCTGCAGAGGCTGGAACGTTTAATCCAAACTCATGTTTCAACAGCCGAAAAGCTAATTGTGAGTCCCGAGCAAGATATCTGGCTGAGCCGTCAGAAACAATCTGTGAAGGTGGGATTTCTGTTTCCGGGTCAAGGGTCACAGCGCCTGAATATGGCGCGGCATCTTGTCAAACGCTACGGTTGGGCGAGCGATTTGGTCGCGCAAGCCGATCGCTGGTTGGCCGAGGTGGGGGCCAAGCCTGTGAGTGCTTTCGTGTTTCGCAGCCTGGATCGAGGTGCAACCGCCAAGCAGATTGAGGCATGGACCGCCCAACTATCGCAAACCGAAATTGCCCAGCCCGCAATTTGTCTAGCCTCACTGCTGTGGCAACAGTACCTGCAGCGACTCGGCATGAGTCCCGTGGCTGTAGGTGGCCATAGCCTAGGAGAACTGACAGCTTTCTGCGCAGCCGGTGCCTTTGAAGCAAAATCACTGTTACAACTA
>JBCBJE010000812.1:0-2790 GCA_038523735.1 Cyanobacteria bacterium J06626_18
CAGGCGTTTTATCCCAACTCAACATATCAGCTGATATGTTGAGTTGGGATAAAACGCCTGCTTTGGAGTCCATGCGTCGCTGTCGGGCTTGGGTTGAGATTGACCTGACGGCTTTACAACACAACGTCCAACAGTTGAACCGTTTCATCGGGGATAAGACCGCGCTGATGGCTGTGGTCAAGGCGGATGCGTATGGTCATGGCGCTGTGACGATCGCGCAAACGGCGCTGGCAGCAGGGGCAACTTGGCTCGGAGTCGCCACTGTACCGGAAGGATTAGAGCTACGGCAGGCGGGGATAAAGGCACCCATTTTGGTGATGGGGGCGGTCAATGATCCAGAAGAGATTAGAGCGATCGCCCAGTGGCAGCTACAGCCCACGTTGGTTTCTGCCAAGCAAGCCCTAGTATTCTCGGAAGGTCTAGTTCAGGCACAGGCCTCCCCCCAGCCTGTGCATCTAAAGATCGATACTGGTATGTCGCGGCTAGGGTATCCCTGGCAGCAGGCTCAGGAGTTTGTGCAGTTCGTGCAGCGGCTGCCACATCTGCATATTGCCAGCGTTTACTCGCATCTAGCGACCGCCGAAGATCCAGACCCCACTATCCTGCATCAGCAGCATCAGTGTTTCAAGGCCGCAATCGCTCAAATATCGCCTCTATTTTCTACCTTGCCGCCGCTGCACTTAACGAATTCGGCAGGCACGTTAGGCTTTCCAGATTTGCACTATGACCGGGTTCGAGTGGGCTTAGCGCTCTATGGTTTTTATCCAGCACCTCACCTTGAATCAGTTCTACCTTTGCGTCCAGTGATGCAGGTCAAAGCTCGCATCACTCATCTGAAAAACATTCAGGCAGGCACTGGTGTCAGCTACGGACATCAGTTCATCGCCCCCAAGCCAATGCGAATCGCTGTTGTAGGGGTTGGCTATGCTGACGGCGTGCCACGGGCGCTCTCTAACCAGATGAGGGTGCTTGTAAAGGGGCAGCCAGTCAGACAAATTGGCAACATCACGATGGATCAACTCATGATCGATGTGACCGATGTCCCTGCACTCCAGGAGGGAACAATTGTCACTCTCTTGGGCCAAGCGGGTAATAGCACTATCACAGCTGATCACTGGGCAACCTTAACCGGCACTATTGCCTGGGAAATCCTTTGCAGTTTTAAGCATCGCTTACCCCGGATCATCATAAATCACCCGGCTTCTCGGTGCTTCCAAGTTGAACCGGCTGACAAACGGTGAGTATGGTGGCAGCTGGGTCTGTGTGATCGCGGACCCAGTAGTAAAAACTCTGTAAAGCCAGCCCTGATTTTGAAGATGTAGCATGAAGATTTTACAAAGACCTTTAAGGCGATTACAGAATCACCTCAAAGCGATGTAACTAGAATCAAGATATTAGTCATTAGCGGCCAAGGAAGGGAGGGTCATTGACTTTCAGATTGAACGATAGATAAAGCTGGCAAGAAATTATATAAAATGGCACAACTGGTGCTCTCTAGCTGCAAGAATATGCCACTGTGGTGTGTAGATGAAATAGAATTGTGATAATTGCAGCTTTTGCAGGACGGATGGCGGGTTGTATTAAAGGCGCATGTAGCGTGCATCGATTCCAACCTCATCTTACTGTCCATGGGGAATCTACGAGTGTTTGCGGTCTTCAGGATCAAGGGTTCATGAACCCTGGCTCTTTGATCTAGTGTGATGAGAGGCTTATGGTTGCTCAACAGGCAGACGGTGAATCCCGGCAGGGAACCGAATACATTGAAGAAATAGATTTTCAGAAGTATTGGCTCGTTCTTAAGCGGCGATGGATTCCGGCACTTTTCGCTTTTAGTGCGGCCATTGGTTTAGCCATGCTAGCGGCTCTGTCAGAAGAATCGGCCTACCAAGCTGAGGGTCGAGTTTTAATTAAGCGCGACCGTTCCTCATCGCTCACTGGCCTAACTGAAGGCGACTTGGGGCAGGTTGAAAGGCTCACGCAGGAACCTCTGGAGACCCAAGCTGAACTGGTACGTTCGCTGCCTGTCATGGCGGCAGCAGTCGATGCCTTGGGATTGGAGACAGACGAGGGTGAACCGGTAGAGCCGAGTTCGCTCCTCCGAAGAGTTGACGTAAAGCCTGTACCCGGTACTGATGTGCTGGAAATCATGGTCCAATCCAAAGACCCTGAAGAAGCGGCTCTGATTGTGAACCAGGTAATTGAGTCTTACCGCGAACAGAATATTGAAGATAATCGCGAAGAAGCGGCGGCGGCTCGTGCCTTTATTCAGGAGCAACTGCCTTTCACTGAGGCTGAAGTGACAGCTGTAGAAGCGGATCTCCGACGATTTAAAGAGCTTAATAACGTCATTTTCTTAGAAGAAGAGGCTGAGCAGGCAGTTGAGGTGCTGGCCAACCTGGATACGCAAATGAACCTGGTGGAGGCCGAGCTGGCAGACGTGAATGCTCAGCTAGGTGAGCTGCAGGGTCAGCTAGGGGTTGATGTCCCTCAAGCGCTAGCCATCACCTCGCTGAATCAGTCAGAGGGTGTACAGGCTGCGTTAACAGAACTCCAATCTGTGCAAACTAGCGTGGCTGATTTGCGATCGCGCTACACGGAAAATCACCCTCAACTGCTTATTGAGCAACGGCGGGAAGCCGAAGCCGAAGTTCTTGTAAGAAACCGTATTCAGGAGGTTTTGCCAGGTGCCGGCTTTGATCCAGGCGAGCTGCAGCTAGGCGAGCTCAGGCAAAGTCTGATGGGTGAACTGGCTCGCCTGGAAATAGAGCGCACGGGCCTGGCTGATCGTCA
>JBCBJE010000813.1:0-2772 GCA_038523735.1 Cyanobacteria bacterium J06626_18
AAATAAAAGGTCGGGCAGAAGCGTTCCCGAGGGAACTCTCCAGCCCGACCAGTGCTCAAGGAGCACACGCGAGTCTACAGGATGTTTTTATGGTGGCCTAAAAATCTCACACCCACCATTTGGAAAAGTTCAGTTAACTTCAGGGATTTCGCGTTGAACTTCATCTACCATCGCCAAAAGTTCACCTGACTAAGCCCATAAGGGCAAGGAACGCAACGAATAACCCCGCTGTAACTTTCCCAGTTATTTTTAGAGCTGCATGTTGCTCTAAACGGTCAAAATTCCTAGCAATTTACGAAAATCAATCAAAAGCATTCAATACGTCTCCCAAAGGTATGGAATCAGCCACCGATATTTTGTAAAGTAGCAGTGCCAACTGCCCCTATTCTCTAGCCTCCGAGGATTGCCCCATGAGCTACCGCATGGATCGCCGCGCCTATGCTGAAACCTATGGCCCTACGGTGGGCGATCGCATTCGGTTAGCGGATACGGAACTGATCATTGAGGTCGAGCGGGATTTCACCACCTACGGCGATGAGGTCAAGTTCGGCGGCGGTAAAGTGATTCGCGATGGCATGGGACAGTCGCCCATTTCACGCGAAGACGGCGCGGTGGATACTGTCATCACTAATGCCCTGATTCTGGACTGGTGGGGCATCGTCAAAGCGGATATTGGCATCAAGGACGGCAAGATCGTCAAAATTGGCAAAGCGGGTAACCCCTACATTCAGGACAACGTCGATATCATCATCGGCCCCAGTACTGAGGCGATCGCGGGTGAAGGCATGATTCTCACTGCGGGCGGCATTGATGCGCACATTCACTTCATTTGCCCTCAGCAAATTGAGACAGCGATCGCCTCTGGTGTCACGACCATGATTGGCGGCGGCACCGGCCCCGCAACCGGCACCAACGCAACGACCTGTACACCCGGAGCCTGGCATATCGCCCGCATGTTGCAGGCTGCCGATGCGTTTCCCCTTAATTTTGGTTTCCTCGGCAAGGGCAACAGTGGCTTGCAGCCCGGACTGGTAGAACAGGTGAAAGCTGGAGCACTGGGACTGAAGCTCCATGAAGATTGGGGGACGACGCCTGCTGCGATCGATACCTGCCTCAGCGTTGCCGACGACTACGACGTTCAAGTTGCCATCCATACCGACACGCTGAATGAGTCCGGTTTTGTTGAAGACACGATCGCGGCCTTCAAGAATCGTGCCATCCACACCTATCACACTGAAGGCGCGGGAGGCGGCCACGCGCCAGACATCATCAAGGTCTGTGGCGAGACCAATGTGCTGCCCTCCTCCACCAACCCCACTCGCCCCTACACCACCAACACTTTAGAAGAGCACCTGGATATGCTGATGGTGTGCCACCACCTGAGCCGCAGCATTCCCGAAGACGTGGCCTTTGCCGAGTCCCGCATCCGCCGCGAAACCATTGCTGCTGAAGATATCCTCCACGACTTGGGAGCCTTCAGCATGATTGCCTCCGACTCGCAGGCCATGGGACGTATCGGCGAAGTCGTCATCCGCACCTGGCAAACGGCTCACAAAATGAAGGTGCAGCGTGGTCCCTTACCAGAAGACTCCGATCGCAACGACAATCACCGAGCCAAGCGCTATGTGGCTAAGTACACCATCAACGCTGCGATTACCCACGGCATTGCTAATCATGTCGGCTCGGTGGAAGAGGGCAAGCTCGCCGATCTCTGTCTCTGGAAGCCCGCGTTCTTTGGGGTGAAGCCGGAAATTGTGATCAAGGGGGGCGCGATCGCGTGGGCGCAGATGGGTGACCCTAACGCCAGTATTCCCACTCCGCAGCCTGTCCACATGCGTCCTATGTTTGGCAGCTATGGGGGGGCGATCGCGGCGACGAGTCTGACCTTTGTTTCGCAGGCTGCGATCGCTGAGGGCATTCCCGAACGCATTGGCCTCCATAAGCCTGCGGCGGCAGTCAGCGGCACCCGCTCCATCACCAAGGCCAACATGAAGCTCAATGACTACCAGCCCCGCATGGAGGTCAACCCTGAAACCTATGAGGTCCGTGCGGACGGCGAACTCCTCACCTGCGAACCCGCCAACGTACTGCCCATGGCCCAACGCTACTTTTTGTTTTAGAGCATCTCCGAGTTGAAAGAAGTATCTACAGGAAATTTTGAACTCGTGACACAACCTTCAGATCACCAGGAAGCTATTACTATTAAGAATTTCTGGCGCCTATTAGATACCGAGCTTATCAGCATAGGATTACCTGGAATATTGATTGGTATTGGTGTAACTCATGCACGTGAGGATGAATGGTCAGAAGCCATAAAATTTTTCATCCTAGCGTCAATACTTTGGCTTCTTCTAAAAATTTCTTCTGAAGCGTTTTCCATTTTTAAAGGATTACTTAAAAAACTGGCAGATAAAGCCGAAGAAAGATTCTATGGCCAAGAATCATTTCCAGAAAAAGAATATTTCGATGCCCTCAAGGCATATTGTTATGATTTAGAAGTTGAAGGCTTTAAGGGTGATTTACCAGCAATTGCGTTAGACGACATTTTTGTCCCAATTAAGTTCTATTCTGATTCAGGGCAAACATTTAAACATCACTTGCGAAAAGAAATATGGGATATATTGCCTGGAGAAAGTCACAACAGGAAAAATTTTGACTTTCCTAGAATTGTCGTAATTGCTGATCCAGGCTATGGGAAAACTACACTTACTCGCTACCTGACCCTTAGTTATACTAGCCTCATATATCAGGAAAAGAAAGCTAAAAAGCTAA
>JBCBJE010000814.1:0-2768 GCA_038523735.1 Cyanobacteria bacterium J06626_18
CAACCCAGCAGGCAGTAGCAGGCGTTATGAATATCGGTGTGCGGCCAACCGTTGATGGCAACACCCAAACTATCGAGGTGCATCTCTTAAATTGGCAGGGCGACCTCTACGATTGCACTGCCTCCTCTCCGCAAGAAGCTTTCGGTACGACTTCGAAAGAAGCTTTCAGCACGACGCATTTGCCAAATTTCCATCGGTCTACATGCGCTTTTGATCGTCGCATCAGCAACTGTGATCATTAGGGCTCTAATTTTTATCTATAGTGAGGGAAATTCACTTTGCAGCATATAGCACTACGCTGGAACGATCGCGTAGCGCAGTCGTTAGCTCAAGTTCTGAATGCCGCACTTGAATGACTACCTCTATGGTACAGGTACCGTTTCTAGAAGCGACGCCACTAATGCTGTTGCCTGATGCCCGCCTGCAGGAATGAGGCGATGGGCGAGAACGTAGGGAGCTAGGGTTTTGACATCATCTGGGAGGACGTAGTCGCGATCGCTCAAAAAAGCCAATGCCTGCGCGGTTCGGTAAAACGCTACGCTACCGCGCGGACTGACGCCTAGTGTAATATCAGGGTGAGATCGCGTGGCACGCACTAGAGCTACTAAATACTCCCTCACTGAGGTTTCGACCCGTACTTGAGCACATTGTCGCTGAATTGCGGCGACTTCTGCGGGGGTGATGCAGGGCTGTAGCTCCTCAGGACGAGTAGGCGTTGCTAGCCGTTCTAGCATCTTGAATTCTTCCGTTTCAGAGGGATAGCCCAGCGTGAAAGACAGCGCGAAGCGATCCATTTGGGCTTCTGGTAAAGGAAACGTCCCCTGATATTCGACCGGATTTTGGGTGGCAACGACAAAAAACGGGGTGGGTACGACCCGCGAGGCGCTGTCTAGGGTGACCTGTTGCTCTTCCATCACCTCTAGCAGAGCCGATTGGGTGCGGGGTGTAGCGCGATTGATTTCATCGGCTAGGAGCACATGGGCAAACACGGGGCCGGGCAAAAACTGAAATTCGCCGGTACTGGGGTTCCAGATGTTCGTACCGGTGATGTCAGTGGGGAGTAAATCAGGCGTGCATTGAATGCGGTGAAAGGTGCCATCGATGCAGCGAGCTAGGGACTTAGCCAGCAAGGTTTTGCCCACGCCAGGGACATCCTCCAAGAGTGCATGACCGCCTGAAAACAGGGCTACCAGCGCGAGGCGAATGGCCTCTTCTTTCCCCACAATGGTCTTGCTGAGATTCTCGAACAGTTGCTGAACGCGATCGCCCATTACGTTTCCCTAGTGTTGCCATGGCCCTATCATGCCGTGCTTCCCGAATAATTGCCTACTTCCAGGGCTGTTTGGGCGGCATCACAATCCGCTTGAATTTGAGCCTTGAGTTGATCTAGCGAATCAAACCGCTGCTCTGGTCGTAGGAAGCTTTGCAGGGTCACTGTTAGCGTGCAATCGTAGAGGTCGCCCTGCCAATTTAAGAGATGCACCTCGATAGTTTGGGTGTTGCCATCAACGGTTGGCCGCACACCGATATTCATAACGCCTGCTACTGCCTGCTGGGTTGGGTGACCCGGCACACCATAGGCCCGGACACTGTATACACCCGTCCGAGGTAGGAATTTATCAGATGGGAGCTGCAGATTGGCCGTTGGGAAGCCAATCTGTCGGCCTAGTTGTTGACCTTTCACCACGCGTCCTGTTAGCTGATAAGGCCGCCCCAGTAATTGCCGCGCTTGTAAAACGTCCCCCGCGCACAGTGCCTGCCGAATGCGCGAACTGCTGATGCGATCGTCTCCTTCTTCAGCCAACTGCACTACTGTGACAGTCGCTCCCCGTTGCATTGCTAATCGTTCTAGCAGGGTGACGTCCCCCATGCGCTTATGGCCGAACCGAAAATCGGCTCCCACGCTGATGTGTCGTGCCTGCAAACGATCCAACAGAACCGCTTCGACAAATGTCTCTGGGCTCAGGTTGGCCAATTCTTGCTTAAACGGCAGCAGCACCAACTGACAAACGCCTAGCTGCCGCATAAAGGCCGCTTTTTCATTCAGCGGCGTTAACCAAGGACGCACTTCACCGGAGAAAAACTCACGCGGATGAGGGTAGAACGTGACCGCTGTGGGCATGGGATCAGTGCCCCATGAATGGGCAGGGGCTTGAGCTGACTGGAAATCGCACTGTTCCAGCAAAAGCGGGCAGCGATCGCTGAACCCTTTCAGGAGTGCAGTATCTTGCTCATCGGGCGAGAGGTACTCACGAGGCTCGTTTGCTATTAGGGCAGGTAGGATAGGTCGGATAACAGCCTGGTGCCCCAAATGGACACCATCGAAGTTCCCCAAGGCAACATCCGTTGGGGTGTGGGCTGTTGGCAATGAAGAGGTGATCCACACGGTTTACATTTTGACATAATCCGTCCCAAAAACCCCACGGGTATAGAGACGCGATTAATCACGTCTCTATACCAAAACGGCGGGTTGGGGAACCGTCATCAAATCGATGACCATACCTTCGCGGGCTACGACGCTGTTGGGGAATTGTTCTGCTGTATTTTGCGCGACCTCGTCCATAAATTCGTCGTTGTGTAACGGGTCGTGGTGGAAAATGACGAGCTGTTTTACATTGGCAGCTTTAGCAACCTTCACAGCCTCTTGCCAAGTGGAGTGACCCCACCCAACTTTGCTGGACTTTTCGTTGTAATATTCACTGTTGGTGTAAGTAGCGTCGTAGATTATGACGTCGGCATCACGCGAGAGCCACAGTACATTCTCATCC
>JBCBJE010000815.1:0-2762 GCA_038523735.1 Cyanobacteria bacterium J06626_18
CAGGGATTAAATCACCAGTGATGACACTTCCTAAGCCTCCAGAGATGGTCTCCATAGTGACACTTCCTAAAGACATAAAGAGATCTTTGTCGTTGTTTATCGGCTGGCTTTCAGGTACTGCAAACTGATCCTTTGCCATGAATTTTTCTCCGTTTAGAATGTTTTTGCCTGGGCTCAATTTGAACTAGGCATGACCGCACTTCAAGATACAAATCAGTGCCATCGATTGAACAAGGCGCGTCTTGGATAAGGGTCATCCTGAGCCTGTTTTGTCCTTGTTATTTCCAAGATATGCAAGGGAACTGCCCCGAAGCCAACGACCGCTTGATGACTGAGAAGTCCTTGTTTCTATGACTTTCACGACTTCAGGGCAAGGGGAAACTTCGGGGAATCCCCGAACTTGCATCGATCACAAATCCGTCAGCAATTTGGCCTTGCGCAGCAAAAACGTCAGTACTGTTTCTTCGTCGGTCATGATGTCAGCGCGGCCCGTCATGCCAAGGTGAAGCGAGCACTGATGACTGCCCTGACCAAAGGCGATCGCGTCGGGCTGAACCGTAACCTCGAAGTATCCTGACAGTGCCCCCAAACTCGCTGAATCCGCAGCTGCTATTGCTGTAGCTTGAGGGTTCACGACATCCGGCGAGATAGTCTGCACCACGCCGGATAGGGTGCCGTAATCGGGATAGGGGCAGGCCGATATCCGCACCTGAGCGGGTTGACCGACCGCAACTTGATGAATCTCAGTGTTTGAAACGAACGCCTTAACCGTCAAGCTCGACGCATCGGGGGCAATGTTGGCGATCGCGTCGCCAGCCGCCACCGTCTGACCGGGGTTACGGAGATCGAGCTGAAACAGCGTCCCTGCGACCGGAGCCCGAATAATCGTTTGCTGTAACTCCTGATTCACCTGATTCAGCGCGTGCTGGTCTTGAATTTGCTGCTGCTGAATTTCAATCGATTGTTGAATCAGGGCTTCTTGTTCTTGAGTGAGGGCGGCCAGCGTGGACTCACTGGCGGCCTGCTCCTGGGCAATTCGCTCTTGGGCGATCGCCACCTCGGCATCACTCGGATTCAACCCTGCTTCAGCCTGCTTGAGTCTGGCCTGCAAAGCCGCGATCGCTTCCTCTTGCTGCTGTACCGCCAGTTGAGCCTCATCCAATTGCTCCTGCGAAATCCCGCCGCTTGCCGCCAGGGGCTCGTATCGTTGCACCTGGAGTTGAGCTGCCGCTAAACGAGCTTCTTCGGAACGCAATTGCGCCTCCAGCTCCTCCACCTCAGCGATCGCGACAATTTGCTGATCTTGGTAGTTGCGGTGAGTCTGACGGAGTTCGGCACTGGCAGCGCTGATTAACCGCTGAGCGCGATCGCCTTCGGCCTGCATCCGCCGGTCTAACGTCTTTAGTTGCGCCTCAATCTGCTGCAGTTGCCGTTGGGCTTGCTCGATATCGCTCTGCAGCTGATGCTCACGGGTTTGCAGCTGCGTGTCGTCAATGTGGGCAATAACATCCCCTACCTGCACCGACTGATTTTCGCTCACGGTGATCGTCACCACCGTCCCCGCTGTTGCCGCTTCAATTTGCTTCAGTTCTCCCACCGGGCGAACCGTCGCCTCTGCCGGAATGGTGACCCGATAAGGCGTGAAAGCTGCCAGGACTGTAGCAATACCAACCGAGGCTGCGATCGCGATACCGCCCCATTGAGTCCAGCGGCGAACCGGAGGGAGGGCATCCAGGCTGAGAAGATCCTCGGTCGAGGCAGGGGGAGGCAGGGAGTGGGGAAGGGAGGGAGTGGGGAAGGGAGGGAGTGGGGGGTTGCTAGAGGGAACGGCAGACTGATGGACAGCTTGGTTGTGAACTCGATGGTCTTGGTTTGCAACAGGTTCAGCAGACATCACTTTTCTCCTCACCTCTATCCTTAATTTCCTTTTGTTCTTTACCCTTTGCTTTTTGGGACTCGTGCTCAAACAACATCGCCCTACCCCTTGTTTCCTTTGCATTTTCTGTGGGGTATTGCTGATGACTTCGGCAGGTGCATTGCTACCCCCTTATCCCGTCACTCCATCACCCTGTTACCCGACGTATACACACATCTCGATCGAGACATTCAAAATCCTGCTGGACCTCCCTTAGTCCCTCCTTAAAAAGGAGGGAGGCTGTGTTCTTACATTCGTAAGGGGAACCGAGAGGGAACTAAATACCGTTTCTGGATAATTCGAAGACTGGTGTATGCACCGACCCCATCACTCCATTACCCCATCACCCTCCTACCCTTCCACCCACTTACCCTTCATGCCACCAAAAACGGTAAAGGTTCACCACCCTGCTGCCGCAGTGCTTCGGGGGTACCCTGTTGCTGGAGTTGACCGTTGTCCAGCAGGACCACCCAATCAGCGCGTTGAATTACGCGGGGACGATGGCTGATCAGCAGGGTGGTTTTGCCACGGCGGTGATGCAGTAGAGTGTCTAAGATTTCGGTTTCGCTGACTGGGTCCAGGGCGGCAGTAGATTCGTCCAAAATCAGAATGGGCGGATCGTTGACGAGGGCACGGGCGATCGCCAGTCGCTGCCGCTGTCCTCCGGAAAGGTTGGAACCAAATTCCCCCAGCACGGTGCGATATTTCTCTGGCAGTTGGCTAATGAATTCATCGGCCCCGGCAATCTGGCAGGCGTTCACGATCTGGTCAAACCCGACGTGCGGATTGCCCAAGCGAAAGTTTTCGACAATCGACCGACTCCAGAAATGGGGCTCCTGTGGCACCA
>JBCBJE010000816.1:0-2749 GCA_038523735.1 Cyanobacteria bacterium J06626_18
GCCCCGGCGATCGCGCAGCTCGCGCAGCAGATCCAAGATTTGCGCCTGTACCGTGACATCCAGGGCGGTTGTCGGTTCGTCGGCAATCAACAAGCTGGGGTCACAGGCGATCGCCATCGCAATCATCATGCGCTGTAGTTGCCCGCCCGATAGCTCATGAGGGTAGCGATTCAGCATTTCCTGCTGACGCTGTTCAATTGCTTGTTGAATTTGCAACTCACCCCAGTCAGGGTGTGCTGCCCCAATTTCATCCTGTAGCGGGGCTTCACCCGGCAGTAGCTGAACTTCCTGCAGTCGGTCAATGGCTGCCTGGATAGCAGCTTCACGCGAAATGTCGCGGTGCCGGAGAATGGACTCTGTCAGTTGGAATCCGCAGGTATAGACCGGATTCAGTGAGCTCATCGGCTCCTGAAAAATCATCGAGACCTGATCGCCCCGCAATTCCTGCATCTGACGTGGCGGTAGCGTTCTCAAATTCACTGCAGCGACGTCTGCTTGGGGTTGAAAATGGATTTCACCTCGAGTCACCTCACCGGGAGGGCTAGGCACTAATCCCATAACGGCTAGCGAGGTGACCGATTTGCCCGATCCAGATTCACCCACAATTCCCAGCGTTTGCCCCTTAGGAACCTGAAACGAAACATTATCAACCGCCTGGAGGATCCCGTTGTCAGTTTTGAATTGTACAGTCAGGTGACGAACATCTAAGACAGGAAAACTCATGGGATGAAACTCGGGCTTTCTCAGCGTACAGTTGGATTAGCAGGATCATAGCAGTGGTGTCCTCTCGGAAAAGGTTCACCTCAAAATAAAGATGTTTAAGCTTGCGATCGCCGTTCTTATCATGCTCGTAGGGTCAGCCCTGTGTTCAGGCACCGAAACGGCACTCCTTTCAGTTCCTCTTCTCAAGGCCCGACAGCTCGCTCAATCACGTAAACCCAGAGCCATGGCACTGCTGTCAATTCGCCAAAAGGTCAATCGCCCGATTGCCACCATCGTGATTCTGAACAACTTGTTTAACATCGTTGGCAGTATCGTAATCGGTAGCATCGCCGCTGATGTATTTGGCGATACGCTTCTGGGAATCTTCTCTGGTATTCTCACTTTTCTGGTCATCGTCTTTGCCGAAATTTTGCCCAAGACTGTAGCCGAGCAATATGCTCAGCCGATCGCGCTAACGGTCGCTATCCCTATGAAGGGGCTAACGTGGGTGATGACACCGTTTGTGTGGTTATTGGAGCGGGTGACTGCCCCCTTTATCCAAAGGGCGCGTCGGCCCACAACAAACGAAACCGAAATCAAGCTCCTGGCTTCTATCGGTTACCAGGAAGGAATTATTGAAGAAGATGAGGCCGAAATGATCCGCCGCGTCTTCCGGCTCAATGACATCACGGCGGCCAACATCATGACCCCCCGTGTACAGCTGACATATCTACCGGGAGAGGAGGCGATCGCCGATTGTAGCAGCGAAATTTTGCACTCTCAGCACAGCCGCATCTTGGTCACCGACGGCGATATTGACCATGTTGAAGGCATTGTGCTGAAGTATGAACTCCTATCGGCGTTGCTCGAAGGGGATAAGACCCAGCACATTCGCCAACTCAGCCGTCCTGTTCGCTTTGTGTCCGAAGCCGAACGAGCCGACCAGCTTTTACAGCAATTTCAAAGCAGCCGTGAACACATTGCTGTCGTGGTCGACGAATATGGCGGTGTGTCCGGTGTGGTGACCCTTGAGGATGTCCTTGAAGAACTCACAGGCGAAATTGTCGATGAAACCGATCGCAATGTGGATTTACAGGCCATTGCCCGCAGACGACGGAAACGGCTGTTACAGTCGAGGGGATTTGGAGAATTGCCGAAGCCGAAAGATGGATGAGTGGAGACACACCAATGTGGCTGGAACGTTTGCTGAAGCAAAGGAAGCTGCTATTTGGCCTGGGTGTTGTTACGCTGCTGCTGATTTTAGGCGTTAAGTTTCTCTGGCCTAGTGCGCCCGTAGTGCCCCGAGCATCAAGCTATGAGCGATCGCTGCAGGCTGCGTTCAACCTGCCTAGCCACTATCCAACAGCGCTGTCGGAGCTGCCAGCATTTACACAGAACTGGTATCGTCCAGTAGCTGACTGGGTGGGGCGGCTGATTTTGCCCACGGTGGAGGAGTATGCCCAAGAGGGTGGAGACTGGGTATGGCTTGAGGTTCAGCATGCGCCTCAGGAAGATTGGGTAGGGCAGGTAGTAAAGCTGACCTGGCAGGAAACATCGACGATTCAAAGTTATGTGGATGCGGTGACGGTAGACATCTCCTTTGGCGCGATGGCGGGGCGATCGCGGGTTCAGGGCGATGTGGTGCCGAGTCGTCTGGATGGACGCCAGCAGGTGGGTCCGTTGCAGTCGCTAGCAGGGGCAAGACCCATTGATGATGTTTTGGTGCGGTTGGTGGGTGTGGATGTGAAGGCCAACGTAGCGCCACAATTAATCGCGACGCAGCCCGTTTTGCGGATTCGGGAGGCTCCGGTGCAGGTGGGTGGCCGTGAGGTGGCGCTGGTGCAGTTGTTAGAAACAGTACCGCGATCGCCGGTGCCTGGGGA
Organism: Cyanobacteria bacterium J06626_18; assembly: GCA_038523735.1. GTDB lineage: Bacteria > Cyanobacteriota > Cyanobacteriia > Phormidesmidales > Phormidesmidaceae > SIO1E4. Next base: position 2,586 of record JBCBJE010000816.1, read on the forward strand.
CTGTCCGGGAGGTGAGCCCTGCCCCAGTGAGTATTTTCGGGTGCGCCACTACAATCCCCTGACCCAGGAATTTGACGGGTTAGAAACGGTGGTGCGAATTCCGCAGCAGCCCCGCGATCGCAATGGCCGGTTTATGTCCACACCTTACGAGCTGGCACAATCAC
>JBCBJE010000817.1:0-2743 GCA_038523735.1 Cyanobacteria bacterium J06626_18
TAAGCGCATTAACTTGTAGGCGAAATTCTCTGGATGTAGATGCTGCTCCCGTAGACGGAAATGCCAATCACGCGCACATAGCTGGTTGGCCTGAAAGCAAGGAAGATCAACTATCCATTGCACAAGAACTTGCAGCTTGTAGCAAGCTGATATTGATGTAGCGGTATGGCTTACAACGGTAACCAGTACAACGCCCGCACGGCTCCATTTACCTTGCCCGTCTGCACCTCCCAGATGAACGGCCAGCTCTCGTCTTCGTCGTACCAGCCGATCACTGCGACCCGGTAAGCGCGATCGCCGTCGGGCTGCTCTCCCATCAGCGAGATTGAACTGATAGACCAACGATTGCAGTCGGCCAGGGCAGGCCGGTCACCAACCGCTGAAGCGATCGCGAGTTCGTGAGCCTGGTCTACTTGCTCGGGGACCTGGCGGCGGAATAGCGGCATAGCAAAAGCCCCCAGCAGACTTGCCAGGGGCGAGACGTAATGTGTTCAGTGTTCCCCGAGCGTTTACTAAGGTATCGATGCTGCACCACTGCAGCCACCCCTAACGCTCGAATTGAGCATCCAGGTGTGGGAGAGGTACAGTTTTGAATTCGAGGATGTCAAAGCGCCCAGTCGGGCACAAAGCCTAGGCAGATCATTCGATGCAGAGCATATCCATCCATCTCAGCATTGCTCGGAAAATCAACATCACCTCTCACCGCTACTGTGTAGCCGGTTTCGTTAACCACCGAGCCCGCCACTCCGTTTGTGCAATGCACATCCTTTGTGGATGTCTCGACTGACGCACCAGAGGGCGCATCAACCACAGTTCTGACTTGAACTCGGTAATGCTGATATATGCCAGTAGCGCTTTCTTCAAGCAGCTCTGTAGACATGATTCGAGATGACCATGCCGTGTTGTCTCTCCAGGACTGGCGGTAGATTACTGTCTCAGAGCCAGGTCGAGCAATAGAGTCTCTCGAAAAATCGGCCAGCGCCCTCTCGGTGAAGCACGACAGAGTAGCTGCCAAAAGACTAGCAACCGCCAAAGCTGATTTCTTCATTAGTCAAACAGCCCCCGTCCGTAAACAAAGTTGATGTAAGTCCCCTTTATCCATCCCTGGTAGCCGCTGCGGGGAAACCTTACTAGGTACCATTCCTCACAGTTCTGGTCATAGCCCCATTTCAGAGCAGTGACGTAATCGCCTACCAGCCCATATGAACCATTCGATTCGTACTCGGTGCCTGGGCCTGGACGCACGTTTACCCGACTGCCTGCGACTTCGCCCACGATATAGCTGGGTTCGCCGCTCCCGTCAGCTGTCAGATCGAAGCGATCGCCTGCATATACTCTTAACCCTGGGCTGTCAGACACATCGCTCAAAGTGAAGCAAAGCCTGGGCTGAGATCTTACTGGCAATGAATGGAAAAGAAGCCCTGCAAGCGCCAGAGGTATTGCTATCTTCTGCATAGTTCCTAAAACAGAGAATTGATGGTTTGGAATGCTGGTATGCGCCCTCAAGTTAGAACATATCAAATTGAACTATCTGGCTACGTCGGGAAAACTTCGGGGAATAAAAGCTTCATCCTTTGAGAGAAAGCCATGAAGCCTACTTAGAAATTCACTCATGTCGGCTACGCTCGCGAGTGCTCAAGTCAGTAAGATCGCACCTACCCATCGCCATGCCTACTGCCTTTGACAGCACCTACAGGCTAGCCCTAGCCAAGATTCGACTAGTACCGCCAGGCGAAGCCAACCGGCGCGTACATTCGATTGCTGATGCTCTTGACTGGTTCAGCAAGGATGCAGCTCAGCGGTGCAGCAATTCCAAATTCCAGACTATGGACGTTCTGAAACCTTGATTTTTCGTCTGTCCCAAATCACAGTCGATGCTGAAACCCACTAACCTCGTCCCAAAAGGACGAGAAATCATGTCTGTGAATTGGAATTTGGAATTGCTGATACCCTGCCAACCTTTCCCTGGCGTTTCGTTCGTATCTGTTCGATGAAGTACGGGAGAAAGCGCTCCTCCCAATCCCTCACCGTTTCGTGGGTGAATTGAAATCCTCAGATTAAGAAAAACTCGGCAAAATCCCGATACCTGAGTTTGTATCGGACGCGACAGAATAAAACTTGGAAGATGATGTCGGTGGGCACTTCAATGAAGTTGAAAGGTGTGTCTGTCCGCTCATTGTAGGTGCGCCGACACCGCTTGCATCGAAACATGGTCTAACCCAGGTTGGTCTGGCGTTGTAAAATCCAAATCCTCGTTGACTGGCAGTGTGGGCAATTCATGAATCGTGGGCAGGCAAAGGCTTGAGTAAGATACCCAAGTGACTCAGCCAGATGCCACATACTCCATTTTGGCTACTCAGGGCTGACAAGTTTAGCCCATCAGCCACCTGGCAGAGCAGCTCATCCTCATTGGCTGGAGTTGCTGGAATTTAAGTGGTTTCAGAGGGCGTAGACGCTGACGAGCTCCTTAAAGCAGTCATCAACAGTGATGGCTTATTTTGTGCTGAGAGTGTCACCCAAAATTGGCCGTTTTTGAACCATGCCAGCGCAAACAGGATGAAGAGAAGACTGTATTCAGAACGATTTCCCCCTATTTGGCTACCCAGTCCTAACAGATTCATCTAGACAACTTTGACGGGCGATGACCTCATCTTCTGTATCTACCTTGCAACTTTTTCACGATTTTGCATAAAAGCCCTTAAAACAACCTGAGTAGGTAGTGAAGCAGGTTAATGCCTGTTGA
>JBCBJE010000818.1:0-2721 GCA_038523735.1 Cyanobacteria bacterium J06626_18
CCTGCTCATGCCTCCGACTATGGCAATATTCCTGATTCGGTTTTGAACGGTATTTTCAAACTTGAACCCGACTTTTTCGATCGCGGTCGCGAACAGTTCGAGCATGAAATTGAGCGCCTCAACCGTATGGATTTCGACACGGTGACGCTGACGATTGATGAATCTATTCAATTCGACCCTGAGGTACTAGAAGAGCTTCGAAGCCAGACAGCGTCACCTGAGATAACAGCTGCCCCTGAGTTCCCCTAGTGTTCCGCAGTTAATGGGAAGAGTTCGCGAAAAAGCCTGCGATCGCTGCAGTACCCTAGCCTCAACGCTCTATCGAGTTCAGCTAGATGCCTTGGGACAGTGGCAGTTTGTGTGCGATCGCTGCTGGCCGATTGTTCGGCAAAATAACCCCCACTACACCTACGGCGGCACCTGGAAAGCCCGCAAACGCCATTAGTTGAGGTGCGTATGCAGGATATGGGGATTGGGTTTCTTATGGAAACTTGCACGAAATTCTGATGGCTTAGGCAAGAAACCCAATCCCTAGATTTGGACATTAATAAGCACAGCCTTGAGGTTGAGGGTCAGCGCTGGCAACGTCAGCGGCAAAACCTTCTTGCAGAGTGACCTCCTCGAATCCAGTGTCAACGCTGCCCTGCATTGCTTGTGTGCCATAGCCCTGCGGATCCATGTGAGCGCGTACAATCACAGATTGGTCCGGCGGAACTGCGACGGGGCCGCCCGTGCGGCTAAAGGGTTGTTCATCCACATGGCTGTGGACCAAGATGCGGCGATAGAGCAGCTCTCCCTCTTCAGTCACCACTTCCCACCAGTTGGCATACTGATCGCAGCCCGTGTCAGGGCTTTGTATAGTAACTGCAAACGTATACGATCCAGAGTCGCCGTTAGCTTCAACCGCAGTCACATCAGCAAACATTGCTTCACCCTGAGATAACGCTTCACCCTGAGATGATGTTACCGGTTCTTCAGCCGGTGGATTACCATTGGCGGTAGATGCTGGACCGGTGCAGCTGCCTAGTAGCAAAGCACCTGTGATTAACAAAGAGGAAGCTTGTGAAGCAGTAGCGTAACGAATCATCTAACAAGTCCTCAAACTGTTTGACGGTTCTGGTTCTCAGCATTAGGCCGTGAGGTGTGAAATGCCAAGCCTCTATACCTTTACAGATTACGCCTCCGACTGGCCACAGAAATTTAGACAGGAAGTCGATAGACTACAAGCTCTCATAGGGGCCGAGCTGATTGTGATTCATCATATCGGGAGCACCTCGGTACCAGGGCTAGCGGCAAAACCCATCATTGATCTACTGCCTGTTGTCCACGACATTCAGCACATTGATGGGTACACCGTTAAGTTTCAGGAGATAGGCTACAAATCCTGGGGCGAGTATGGTTTGCCGGGACGACGCTTTTTCACTAAAGATCAGGACGGCTATCGCACCCACAACGTTCATATCTATCAAACGGGCAATCCTGAAATTGATCGCCACTTAGCCTTCTGCGCCTACTTAAAGCATCATGAGCCAGCGCGGCAAGCGTATGCCAACCTCAAACGTAAGACCTATGCCCGTCATCCTGCTGACATTGACGCTTACAACGACGGGAAGGATGCCTGGATTAAGGAAATTGAGCCGTTCGCACTCGCGTGGTACCGCGAACGGGTGAGTCCACAAAAGCCATAACGATTAGATTGCGCTTCATCACCATGTGAGTGAGTATCTGCCGTTTTGAGTTAATGGCTATGGGAAGACACCTCGCAACATTTATTAACATTACAATAGACCCCAATTGGGAGAGAGAATCACCGTGAGAATTTTTGCCGCGTTTAGTCCGGTATTGCGTTGGAATCTAGCTGTTTTGTTTTGCGCGGGGCTGTGTTTTTGGGCGGGGCTAGCAGGATTGTTGCCTACGCTGCCGCTTTTCATCGAAACCTTGGGCGCAACCGGATCACAAATTGGGGTAGTGATGGCCTCGTTTGCCTTAGGGCTCTTAGCGACGCGTCCTTGGCTATCACGGCTGGCCGATGAGCGAGGACGTAAATTAGTTCTCATGGTTGGCATTGTCGCGATCGCCATTGCCCCGTTTCTCTACTTGCTGGCCATCGCGCTACCGCCCCTGACGTGGGAACTGTCTTGGGGCGATCGCACCTTTACCATCAATGGCCTGCTTATTTTGATGATGGTGTTCCGGGCGTTTCATGGCGTCAGCATTGCAGCTTTTGTCGTGGCCTACAGTGCCCTTGTGATTGACATCTCGCCACCCGCTAATCGGGGCGAACTGATTGGCTATATGAGTTTGGTCAATCCCGTGGGCATGGCGCTAGGACCTGCTCTAGGTGGCTTTCTGTTCGAGTGGAGTGACAGTTTCTTCGTGGCGTTTCTGGCGATGGGGATGGCAGGGATTCTGGGCGTCATTCTAGTCAGTCAGGTGAAAGAGACGTACCAGCCAGTGCCTCAAGACTCCACCAAGACTCAGCCCAAGCCTCTATTTTGGCGCCTGCTGTGGACGCCTCGCGTACGTACGCCGGCAACGATTTTGCTCCTGGTGGGACTTGCCTTCGGTACGCTAAGTACTTTTGTGCCGCTATTTGTGCGCGAAACCGGCATCGACCTGAATGTGGGCTTGATCTATACCGCTTCGGCGATCGCTAGCTTTACCTCGCGCCTGCTGGTAGGACGCGCCTCTGATCGCCATGGTCGAGGTCGTTTCATCACA
>JBCBJE010000819.1:0-2705 GCA_038523735.1 Cyanobacteria bacterium J06626_18
CGTCCATAACCGAGACGATCGCCCCAATTCCTTGTTCTTTCAAGACGCCTAGCTCGTCAGCCTCGGGTTTTCGCATACCCGCCAGTTGCCCCGGAACGATCCACCAAATACTTTCTGTCAATGTCCCTTCAGCCATGATGTTTGCCCCTAACTCACTGCTTGCTTCGCTGTTTCGGCAACTTGCTTCGCGGCCTCGGCTTTTCGTTCGCTGTGGCGATCCGTTAGTTCGTCCACCTTATCTCTCAGTAGAAGTGTAAAGCGGTACATTTCTTCCATTACGTCAACGACGCGATCGCGGTAAGACGACTCCTTCATGGTGCCGTCTTCATGGAATTCTTGATACGCCTTAGCCACAGAAGACTGGTTGGGAATGGTAAACATCCGCATCCAGCGACCCAATAGCCGCATGGTATTGACGGCGTTAAAGGATTGCGAACCGCCAGAAACCTGCATTACCGCCAAGGTTTTACCCTGCGTCGGGCGCACTGCCCCCATCGTGAGGGGAATCCAGTCAATTTGAGTTTTCATCAGCCCCGAGATGTTGCCATGCAATTCGGGGCTAGACCACACCTGCCCCTCTGACCACTGGGAGAGTTCGCGCAGTTCTTGCACCTTGGGATGGGTATCAGGTTCAGCTCCGTGCAACGGCAAACCTCGGGGATCATAGAACTTCACTTCAGTCCCGAGACCCTCAATAATGCGCGCCGCTTCTTCTGCCAATAGCCGACTGTAAGAACGCTCGCGCAAAGAACCATAGAGAAACAAAATTCGAGGCGGATGATCGAAACTCATATCAACTGACGTGGAAACGAATAAAAAATTTACGGATAGACCCTTACAAGCTATACCACTACGGGGCGGTTAGCCATGAGTGAACATTGATATTTGACTTGGCGATCGCACGCACTCAGCAACTCCAGCACATGGGCTTCGCCGAATTCTGCAAGCCGGGGTGCGATCGTGTAGTAGCGACGGAGATGATCCAGGTAGTAAGCTTCTTTCTGGGCATAGGTCAAATCGGGCTGTACCTGCACCACAAAGTCGTAGTCTTCAATGGTTTTGTTTTTCCCGTTGCAGTTGCCCTCAGTCAAATCAACTCGATAATCCTGATAGATCAAAAAGCAGTGAATTTGGGGAATGAAGCTGAGTCCACTCGGTTCCAGCAAGGCATTCACACCCGTCACAATTTCATCGTTCAACCGATAAAATCCCAGCGCTTTATGAACTGGTAGGTTGTGCTCTTGGGCTAAACGAGCGATCGCGCCATGCTTTGTCGTACAAGTCCCTTGCTCCTCTTGAAAAAGAATCAGAGAATCCTCGCTGTTAGTGTTTGCCCCATAGGGCATCGCCTTCACCCAGTCACACGCCGCCCGAAAAGAAGTAATTCCTCTCCTCAGAAACTGTTCTGACACAGGACCCTTCGCTTGGATATTGGCTTCTGGAAGTACGTTGATAGGATGCATGATGGTTTTTGATTCTTGGTTCTTGGTTCTTAGTTCTTGGCTCTTGGTTGTTCGTTATTCGTTGGTGTGGTTGGCTGAGTTGGGACGAGGCATTTGGAGCATAGAGTCTCGATGGGTGGTCAGGATACGGGCCAAATGCCTCGCCCTTACGGATTCTCTTTTCCCCTTACCCTTTCCCCTTGTCTCCCCCTACTCCCCTACTCCCCCACTCCATCACCCTTCCACCCTCCTACTCTCCTACCCTCTCACTCCCTAAAGCCTCTCTACCATCTGCTTAAACAGTTGCAGTGTTTCTGAGTTAATCCAATAGCAGCGATTTGGACCGTCTAAGCTACCTTGAACGAATCCTGCTTGCTGCAAGGCTTGGAGATGTTTTAGAACTGTCGCTTGAGAAAACGAGCCAATTTCAATGACTTCACCGCAGATGCAGTCGGCTCGGGTAGATAAGATTTTGAGCAATTGCAGACGGACGGGATGGGATAAGGCTTGAAACAGATGAGCCAGCATAGGATTCTCCCTAAATTGATACCGGAATCCAATTTTTGAACGGGGCGTACGGACGACGCCTTGGGCAACAGCATCTTGGGTAACCAGAATCCACCTACCCCAATGCGTCGCCCGCCGGACTGAACTAATCCCCAACCTAGCCGCAGCAACCGCTCTTTGCCTGCACAGACACACCCACGCCTGAGAGATTTTCCTCGGGTGTCGTGTCGGCTACCTTGAGCACAAAAATTTCCCAGCGATTGCCATCGGGGTCGGTTACCCAAACTTTGTCTTGCAGAGCGTAGCAGCAATCCGTATCCTGCTCCTCAAATGTTGCGAGCCCTGCGGTCTTGAAGCGGGCGATCGCGGCTTGAACCGCTTGCGAACTATCGACCTGAACACCCAGGTGAGATAACGAGCCGTGGCGATCGATAGCGTCACCCACATTCAGCGTTAAATTCAAACCCGGATTTTCGAGGTCAAATTTAGCGTAATCAGCTTTGTGTTTAACGGGCTGAGCGTCAAACATGGCCTGGTAGAAGGCGATGGAACGGTCTAGGTCAGTGACTCGCAGGGCAACGTGGGTCTTAAAAGTAGCCATGGTTTACTCCTTTGGTATTTCTATAAATATCGAAACGAAAGTCAAATTTTTTTGGTTTACTCACTGCAGCACGCTGAACTGCCGGCATCACCAGCCGTCGCAGCGAAATTCATATCCTCAAAATCAACCACGCGATTTCGGGTACAGCATTCCTC
>JBCBJE010000820.1:0-2694 GCA_038523735.1 Cyanobacteria bacterium J06626_18
CCACATGCGTCGACGACGCATGTGGTATCCCCAAATTGCTGAATTGCAAAAAGCATACGGCACTATTGCTTATGACCGTCGCGGGTTTGGTGAGACAACTGCCGATGCCCATGAGGCGTTCTCCCATGTTGAAGATTTGAGCGAACTGCTGGATCAATTGGGTATCTCAACCGTATCGCTTGTGGGATGTTCGCAAGGGGGACGGATCGCGATTGATTTTGTCCTGGCTTATCCTCAGCAGGTTCGTGCGTTGGTGCTTATCGCGCCTGCTGTTAGTGGCGCACCTGAGCCTGAGGTCTTTCCTCGCGAAATTGAGGCGCTGATGGAGGCTCTCGATCAGGCGGATGAAGCGGATGATCTGGCACAGGTAAATGCGATCGAAGCTAACTTGTGGCTGGATGGGCCAATGAGTCCGGCTGGACGAGTAGGGGGTGCATTGAGGGCGTTATTCCTAGATATGAATGGGATTGCCTTGGGAATGCCTGAATTGACCCAGGTGATTGAACCTAAGCCTGCCTATGAAAGGCTATCGGAATTGTCCTTGCCGACCCTCGTTATTTGGGGTGAACTGGATTTCCCCCATGTGAAGGAACGCTGTCGGTACCTTGTGGAGACTATGCCTGCTGCTAAGGGCATGGAAATAACTGACACCGCTCATCTTGCCAATCTGGAAAAGCCCGCGATTATCAACCAGCTATTACGCGATTTTCTAGCTCCATAGGTTTACAGACCACTGTATATACATAAGTCTTCGGATGATCGAGAAGCGACATGAAACCCCCCTTCTCGATCCCCTTTATGAATGGGAGAATGCAGTCTCCCTCCTTGAGAAAGAGGACATAAGGGAGGTCTAGCAGAATTTTGAACGTCTCGACCGAGATGTGTGTACACGGTAGGGTTTATCGAGCTAGACCGGCTTTCCAAGCATTACGAAACCACAAGCGAGTCGTAGCCGTACCACTCAGAAGGATCGAGCACATCAGCAGGCGATCGCCCCTCACCCAGAAGCGTAAACATGAGGTCGTTCAAACGGTGACCTTGTGGTCCTTGATCAGGTCCGGGACTGTAGATGCGGCCATTCTGTACCATCCAAGCTTCCCAAATTCGATCCACATTGCAGTGGTTGAGAAAAAAGACCGGGTCATTAGGCGAGGTCGCTGGACTCATATCGCCGCCCACCCAAACATGCACCAGGTTATGCAAGTCAACAAATCGTTCGGGGGTAGCCGGTTCCCAACCTTCGAGGATGCTACGATGGCCCGGGGTATCGGATGCCCAAGGCGCAGAATCGTAGGTTTCTTGGCGCATGGCGACTTGCACAGCAGCACGGTTGGGAAGTGTACGAAACTGTGGCACATCTTCTTGGGCGATGGCTCGGCGTAAGCGACGATTCACGACCGAAAGAATGCCAGTGGTTGGCGATTGCCACAATCTCACCCGCATACGACTGCAAAGACCAGCAGTCACTGTCCCAGTTGTATTGCCCAGGCCGTTGGGTCCCCAGAGGGGAGAATCAGCCTGGCTGGCGGGAGGCAGGTCACCGTCAGCTGCCCAATCCCAATAGGGCAATCCAAAATCAGCATCGTCCAAAACAATCTGCATCCATTGCTCTAGCAAGATCATGAAATGCCGATGCCAGGGTAAGAAAATGGGGCCACTATGCGCCGCATTCCGATTGGCACCGCCGAGTGGTAAGGCCATGGCTGCGGAATGCCACAGCACAAACAGATCCCAATAGCTCAGGGTGCCGTCCCCTTGAATGCGTAGCGACGGTACCGCGTTTGCTAACACACGTCGAGCTTGGTCTACCGTAACCCCTGAGTCAGCCTCATCCAGCGCGACACAAGCCTCAAGGAAGCGATCCATTACGGTTAATACGTTGCGTCTGATCGCAGTCATTAGTGGTGTCCTCCATGGCTAGCGTTGTCGGGGCTGAGGGTTCCGAGATTGATATCCTCCGATTGCTCTAGCTCAGCATCAATTAAACGTTTGATGAGATCGAGCATGGATGGGTAGGCATAGTTGGGCAGGCCATGGCAGTGGACGCGGCCTTTGTCATCCACCATTAAATGGTTCTCAAATAGCTTGCCGTCGATGGTTATTTCGTAATCGGTTTTGATGATGATTTGCTTGCCTTTATGCTTAGTCTGGCGGATTGACATATTGCCGTGATGGTCGTGTCCAGAGCCTTCAACATCCTTAGCCTGATAATTCGGTGAAATCTTTTGCGAGAGATCGCCAATTCCGCTCAGCGCACGTGTTTTTAGCTCATCTATACAGTGAGCAGTAGAGGTCATATACTTGTCTTTAGGAAATTTCTGCAGTGGCTTCCCATCAGGGCTTGTAAAAGGTTGATCGCCTACGATGTCATAGGCTTTGCCAGCTTCGCCAGTTTCGCTGACATAAAAATTGTCGATATCTTCGGCCAACACACGTCGTTCAACAGTAGGACCACCGCAGCTACAGTGTGATGACGTAGAAGCACTATAGCCACATTTACACTGTGGGCCACAGTTGCACACATGAATAGTTTTGGAAATATACGATGCAGGCATGAAGCATACTCCTTAGACGCGAGGTTTACGGTCTAATTCCTGATGCACTTAGATATGTGATTGCGGATACAATCTTCATTCCAATATGTGTCATACCTAACGAAACTGGCAGTACCCCCTGTGGGTACCTTTTGCTCGA
>JBCBJE010000821.1:0-2687 GCA_038523735.1 Cyanobacteria bacterium J06626_18
GGGGGAGATGGGGGGGGGCTGTGGGATACCTTCGCGGTGGACGGGGCTTTGGCCAATGTAGCGACGGACCAATCTGCGGCAGAGGAGGAGCAGGTGGGCTGCGCGATCGCGATTCGCTTTACGCTGCAACCAGGTGAGACGCGCCAGATCCCGATGGTGCTGGCTTGGGATCTGCCAGTGACAGAATATGCGGCGGGTATCGCGGAATATCGGCGGTATACGGATTTTTTTGGGCCGGAGGGGCGTCATGCCTGGGCGATCGCCAAGAATGCTCTGGAGCGCTACGAGACCTGGCGACAACAAATTATTGACTGGCAGCAGCCCATTCTAGATAAGTCGGACCTGCCAGACTGGTTCAAGATGGCGCTGTTCAATGAGTTGTACGACCTTACTAGCGGCGGCACGCTATGGACAGCAGCCACCCAGCAGGATCCGGCAGGGCAATTGGGGGTGTTGGAATGCCTGGATTACTGCTGGTATGAAAGCTTAGATGTAAGGCTGTATGGGGGGTTCGCCACGCTGATCCTGTGGCCTGAGCTAGAGAAAGCCGTGATTCGAGCTTTTGCGAGGGCGATTCCTATGGCCGACGATCGCACGCGCATCATTGGCTATTACTACACCGTGGGACAGGAAAATCACTACGCGCCGCGCAAGCTGAAGGGCGCAACGCCTCATGATTTGGGTGCCCCTAACGAGCATCCCTTTGCCCAAACTAACTACACCAGCTATCAGGACTGCAATCAATGGAAAGATCTGCCCAGCGATTTTGTGATTCAGGTCTATCGTGCCTATAAACTCACGGGCGCCCGCGATGTGGATTTTCTGGTGGAGTGCTGGCCTGCGGTGACGGAAACCCTGAAATATCTGAAGCGATTTGACACGGATGGGGATGGGATTCCGGAAAATGGCGGTGCGCCGGATCAGACCTTTGATGACTGGCAGCTCAAGGGGGTGAGTGCCTACTGTGGTGGTTTGTGGATGGCAGCGTTGGAAAGTGCGATCGCGATTGCAGAAGTCTTGACCACTGCTGATCGCGCTCCGGGGAACACCCCGATTCTGGTAACGCAGTACCATCGCTGGCTAGAGCAAAGCCGCTGGGTTTATCACAAGCGCTTGTGGAATGGTCGCTACTATCGGCTAGAGACGGGCAGTGATTCCGATGTAGTGATGGCAGACCAGCTCTGTGGACAGTTTTGTGCGCGACTGGTGGGACTTCCGGATCTGGTGGAAGAGGAGTATACGCGATCGGCACTGGCCGCTATTTATGACGCCTGTTTCATCCAATTCAACGACTACGCTATCCACCACGCCAAACCTCAGGAACAGAAGTTCATTGGCTCCCAAACAGGCACGTTCCGCTCAGCCCAGCCCGGTACTCGGATCGGAGCAGCAAACGGCGTCCTCCCCGACGGTTCGCCTGAAGATCCCGATGGCACTCATCAGCTCGAAGTCTGGACGGGCATCAACTTTGGCCTCGCGACGTTCTTCGCTCAGACGGGGCGAGTGGACGAAGCTTTTGCAATTACCAAAGCCGTTGTGGATCAAATCTACACCTATGGCCTCCAGTTCCGGACCCCCGAAGCCATCACGGCTCTGGGAACATTTCGCGCCTGCCACTATTTGCGCCCGCTAGCCATTTGGGGGCTGTATGGGGTGCTGCATACCTGGACCGAATGATTTGTAAGCTAGGTTGGAAGATAAAATGCTCAATCGTTCGACTGAGGCTCAAGACGAAGTTCAAAACCCAAAATCGAAAACCGTAAATTGGTATTGGCTATTAAAGGCATGAACCCGTACGAGCAAAAACTTCAACAATTTTTATCAGAAAACGGTGTTCAAGCAGAGCATTTGAGCTTTGACTGCTCCTGTCATTCGGTTGAAGAGGCTGCGGCAGCTGCAGAGGCTTCAATTGATGATCTTGTCAAGAATATCTGCATGGTGAATTCGGAAGGCAAGATAATTGTAGCCATTGTTAAGGGTGAGTCTAGAGTTAGTACAAAGAGAGTTACAAAAGCACTAGATAATGCAGAAATACGTATTGCTACTCCGGACGAAATTTTAGAAAAAACAGGTTATCCTTGCGGCGGGACACCGTCTTTTGGTTTTTCAGGAATATTTTTAATCGATCCAAAAGTAATGGAAAAAGAAACTGTTTATACGGGAGGAGGCAGTGCCTCCTCTCTCACAAAAATTCAGACTCAGGAGTTACAGCGAGTTAATCGAGGTGAGATTATTAGAGTACGGAAATAATCATCCTTTCTATATCAAGATTTTCTGACTTGCATGAATATTCGTACAGTTCTCAGTAATCGCAGTCTCCTGAAGGTGGTCGCATTAAGCGATAGGTAACATAGCAGTAGGCGATAAACTCCATCAAAATTGTCTTTGTACCGCTACTGCTTTTCCACCAGGTATTAGGAGCGTGACTTCGCGATTTTGCGGAAATTACGCCTAATTTGATGTCAGACGGTAGATGCTTCTTGTAAATCAAATAACTGCGCCGAGCGTGAACATTATTGGAATAAATATTGACGCCTTGAATCTTGCCTTTGTGCTCTGAAAACCAATCTTGGAAAGCGATCGCGGTGGAAACGGTTCTGTCTCTTGTTGTTTTTTCAGAATAGATAGCCACTAGCTTGTCAGGATCAAATTCGAGCGAGATAAGGGTTGCAGCAGCAATCTCGGCA
>JBCBJE010000822.1:0-2682 GCA_038523735.1 Cyanobacteria bacterium J06626_18
CCGCTCAAGCTGACTCCCAAGGAATACAGTCTGCTAGAACTGTTTCTGCGGAGTCCCAATCGAGTCTTCAGCCGGTCGCACATTATTGAACACCTTTGGAGCTTTGACGATCCGCCTTTAGAGGACAGTGTTAAAGCCCATATCAAAGGCCTACGCCGTAAACTTAAGCAGGCAGGTGCCACCGATTGGATTGAAAATGTCTATGGTATTGGCTATCGCTTCACCCCAAGGCTAGAGATACAGACTTCGGCAACCAAAGTAGCCGAACGTCCTCCACTAACGCCTGCTACAAGGGCAGACATTACAAGTCCAACAGTTCCTGTTGACGCTGATAGTACCCTCAGCGTAGAGCAGGCTTTTCAAAATTCAATGGCGGGGCTTTGGGATAAATATCAGGGCTTGATGACCCAGCGGGTCGATGCCCTCACCCAAGCTGCGGATGCCATTCAGTCGAGCTATCTTACCCCTGAAGTGCAGACAGAAGCAGCCAAAGCCGCTCACAAGTTGGCCGGTGTGCTGGGCATGTTTGAGCAGGATGATGGGTCCGATTTAGCTCGCGCGATCGAGAAGCTACTCGAATCAGAAGATGCTGAAACCTTGCCCAGCGTCCCTGACCTCGTGCAGCAGCTAATCGACCTCATTCAAATTCACCCTTCTGAGGCAACGGTTGAGCTTACAACCGAAGCGGGATATTCGCTACTAGTCTCCCCGGATGGAGCATTGGCTGAAGCCTTGCAGAACATGGGGCAAGCCACGGATATTGTTTGGCAACATGCCGATTCGATTGATGAATCCGCAGCCCTGCTGCACCAAACTCAGCCCGACTTGGTAGTTCTCGATATCGCCGCAGCAGCGATGTGGTCGCCGAGCCTCGCGTTTTTGCAACGTCTGTCTGCTAGCACACCTTCAATACCGACCTTGGCACTGACAACGACAGATAGCTTGATTGACCGGGTCGCGATCGCTCAAGCGGGCATCCAACGGCTATTAACGAAACCCGTCACAGCCGCCCAAGTTTGGGAAGTCACGACCCAGTTACGGCAGCATAGTCGAGGGCTGTCGGCTCAAATTCTGGTTGTCGATGATGATCCGCTAATCATCAAGGCACTCCGTCCCCTTTTGGAGCCTTGGGGTTTGGGCGTTACAGGCCTAGAAAAGCCTGGTCGCTTTTGGGAGTTGCTCAACGCCACGCACCCCGACCTGCTGATTTTGGATGTAGCGATGCCAGAATTCAGTGGCATCGAGCTGTGTCAGGCAGTCCGCACCGACCCCACCTGGCAAAACTTGCCAGTGCTGTTTCTCACCAGCCACCGTGATACCGACACCGTACAGCAAGTCTTTCGAGCTGGAGCTGATGATTTTGTCTGTAAGCCCATTGTCGGCCCCGAATTACTAACCCGCATCCTGAACCATTTAGAGCGCAATCGCCTGCTGCAGACTCTGTCCCAGCAGGACGCTCTCACCGGTTTGCCAAATTACACGCGATCGCGACAGACCCTCAACCAATTGCTATCCACGGCACTGAAACGATCGCTCCCGCTCTCTTTTACGCTCGTTAGGCTCAGTGATTTACCCGCCATGAATGTGCAGCACGGCCATGATGCGGGCCATGCCACCCTGAAAACCTGGGGCCAATGTTTCCAGGCATTCTCCCAAAATCCTGAGGCTATGGGCTACTGGGGCAACGGCGAGTTTATTCTGGGGTTATCGGAACTCACAGAGGCCGAAGCCCAGGATGCTCTGGAGCCCCTATGGCAAACCCTACGACGGCGAATTGTCACCCTCCCCACTGGCGAACGCATCCAGCCCGCCTTTGACTGGGCGATCGCCACCTACCCCACCGACGGCCATACCCTGCAGGCACTCTACCAATCGGCAGCAGCAAAGCTTAGATAAGACTGGCCTACAGTTAATCAATGCCTGAAATTTTCCTTCTTTTACGTTCCTCTCACTGGAGCCTCAGATTGGTTTTGTAGATTCAGGATGTTCGAACAATTGGGCTTCCCCTATGAATCGCACAGTTCTCCAAGCAGTATCCGGCGTAGCTTTTATCAGTGCCTTACTGGGCCTTTCTCGTCTATCTTCGCCACCGCTTCCGGTATCGGAAACCGTTTTAGTCCAAGCCCAGGAGCGGCCTAATAAGCTAGAAGCCATGACCCTTGACCGCTTGGAAGCCATCCTACAGGAGGAAGCGCTTGACCTCGAAGGTGGCGACGGCCAGTGGCAGCTATTGCTAGAGGGACAACAGTTGCTTGTGATAACCGATGCCGCCAGCGATCGCATGCGCATTGTTACTCCCGTTGCCGAAGCCAATACGCTTTCGGTTGAGCAAGTCGAAGCCATGTTAGTTGCTAACTTTCACACGGCCCTAGATGCCCGCTACGCCGTCACTGAAGGCACCGTCGTCGCTGTCTTTCTGCACCCATTATCGTCGCTTCAAGAAACCGACCTGCGATCGGGCCTCTACCAAGTCGCGACCCTCGCCAACACCTTCGGCACCAGCTATTCCAGTGGTGGACTAGGCTTTGGCGCACCCCAGGAGGGGACAGCGCAGGAGGGGGAGGTTCAGATTTGAGTGGAAGGGTAGGAGGTTGGAGGGTAGTGCGAAAGAGAGTGGGAGAACAGGGGAGTGGGGGAGTCGGAGTAGGGAACAAGCAAGAACCAACCATCAACCATCAACGA
>JBCBJE010000823.1:0-2673 GCA_038523735.1 Cyanobacteria bacterium J06626_18
CAAAAGTTGCAGCTCCCGTCCAACCGATCAGCGGCGAACTAGGCACCTCATACCCAAAGGCGCGGATTGTCGCCACCCCCGGCACGTTTTGCGAAGCCATGGTCACGACAAACAGCGGCAGCGCAATACCAATTAGAGCGTTGAGGGAGAACCGAGGCACCGTGAAAACCGGTTGCGCCCACTCAACCTGCACCGCTTCCAGCTGCAACAACCCCTGAACACCTGCAAGCAAAACGCCCAAAACCAGGGCAGCAATGACAGCATAGCGGGGCACTGCACTCCGCATGATGACATAGACCAAAAACATGGCAAACACCAGCCAAAACTGAGTTTGCAGCGCGGTAAATACGTTCAAACCAAACGGCAACAGTACCCCCGCTAACATGCCCGCAGCGAGTGAAAGCGGCAAACGATTCATCAGCCGCTCAAACCAGCCGGTAAAGCCAAAAAGCATAATCAGCGCGGCACAGATCAAAAAGGCTGCCGTCGCATCCGCCATTGATGTGCCCGTTGCAGTCGTTGTGAGCAGGGCTGCTCCAGGTGTGGACCACGCAGTCACAATCGGTACCCGAAACCGTAGGGACAGGCCGATGCTTGTCAAGCCCATACCCAATCCCAAGGCCCAGAGCCAGGACCCAATTTCGGTAGCCGACGCACCCAAGGTTTGGGCGGCTTGGAACACAATCACAGCAGCACTGGTGAATCCCACCAGAACGGTAACGAAACCTGCTACCACCGCCGAAATCGAAAAATCTCTGAAGAC
The DNA here is from genome assembly GCA_038523735.1 of Cyanobacteria bacterium J06626_18. Taxonomy (GTDB): domain Bacteria; phylum Cyanobacteriota; class Cyanobacteriia; order Phormidesmidales; family Phormidesmidaceae; genus SIO1E4. Next base: position 764 of record JBCBJE010000823.1, read on the forward strand.
GTCCACCCGCTTACCTCAATGCGCTACAGGGTTCGTACCCTCTATGCTTGAAACTACGGCGATCGAGGCAGAGTCGTATTGGACAGAATTGTCCTTCTGATACTGTCCAGGCGTAACACCAAAGGTTTGTTTGAAAGCCCGATTCAGATGACTTTGATCATAAAAGCCATGTTCAGCCGCAATGGTGGACAGTGACTGGGGCGATCGCAACGCTTGCTTCACCTGCATTAGCTGCCAGTGGCGCTGATATTGATGGGGGGCGCAGCCAATTTGCCGCCGAAAGCAGCGAATCAAATAATAGGGACTAAGGTTAGTCAGCTGTGCTAAGTCGTCGATTGAAACGTTCTCCGCATAGTGCGTTTCCACATACTCGCGGACCAGGGCGATTGCTTGGGTCTCGGTTGCCGGGGGCCGCAGGGTGGCAGCGCGATCGCTATTCACTCGAAATAAACCCGACAGCAGTGCCAACAACAGCGACTGTTGCGCCAGTTGCGCCGTTGGTTCGCTCAGGGCGTTGAACAGCTGATAGAAGCGCGATCGCAGCGCAACGTCCCACAGAACCATATCTCTGAAGGTAGGAATTCCCCCACTATGCCATTCCACTTGCGTCAGCGCTTGCTTAATGCACGAGGGACGAATGTAGATGTTACGAAACGTCCAGCCATCGGCAGAGGCCACCTGCCCCGTATGCACATCGCCTGGATTAATAAGATTGAAGCTCCCCGGATAATGTCGATGTGTCTCGCCTCGATGCAGACAAGTCCCACACCCGCTTTCGTTGAGGCCAATCGTATAGGCTGCGTGGAAGTGCTTGTTAAATCGGTGATGCAGTAGCTGCGCTTCAAAAAGCTCGATGCCTGGTACCGGCTCCCACAAACGAGCGGATTCCAATGGAGGGCTCATAGTTCTACTTCGACACCTGCTCGTGTAAGCGCCAGGCTATCGCTACCAAACCGTGTCGTCAACCTCCACGTTTGCAGCTACAGCATTCTTTAGAGTTTTCCAGCATCTTAGTGGTGCTAGTTATCGATCCATATCAGGGTGACTGCCAACAGGAGTAAATTCATCTAGGTTTAGTAACGGCGATCGCCACACAAAAGTTTCTAAAAAAGCGTACGTAAGCGGTTTTGAGAATGTTCGATTTAGCACCACTAGAGCAGATTGAGCTTTGCTGGACTAAATAATCTTTGGGGAGAATCACTCCTCCCAGAGCCGCCTATATTTACTCAATCTACTCAACCAAATCGGTTTATTGAAGGCGGATCCCAATAAATTAGAGATGTGTTTTTACTGAAAGTCTTGTATCCAATGAGGAAGGAAAAGTCCGAGTCACTTTAATTCATCAAGTTTATGTGTTTTGTATTCCAGTTGATATGTCAAACTCGCTGCATCTGGGTTGCGATTGACTGCAAGAGGATTTCTCAAAAAGAAGACTTCCAATTTCTAAATCCATAATTGACCGTGAACCGTATTTAAGAGAAGCACGGTTCATAGAGCCTGAAGATATTTTGTGGCCCAGTGTTCGTAAGAGCTGGGTTGGATTATCTAGCCTTTTGTTCAATCTAGAGGAACGCATGAAATATTCAATTCCCCTCAAATCTTTCAATCGGTTCGTCGGTCTACTGTCAGCCTTGATCGTGCTGCCAGTAGCAGTAGCTTGCCAGGAGCAAGCAGCTGACACGACCTCCGAAGCTCCTGTCGACACCGAGATTCCTGACGATACTGGAGTCACCACCGATCCTGAAACCCCCACAGCAGCCGAGCCTGCACCGGATTCAGGTGCAACCGTTGTCGATGTCGCCGTGGCTAACGGCTCATTTGACACGTTGGTGGCGGCTGTACAGGCAGCTGGCTTGGAAGGGACGCTCAGCGCTGAAGGGCCTTACACGGTCTTCGCACCCACGGATGAA
>JBCBJE010000824.1:0-2671 GCA_038523735.1 Cyanobacteria bacterium J06626_18
GACGACATCCTCATGGGCGTTACCGGCAACGACACGCTGATTGGTGATAACTTCTCCAACGGCAGCGGCAGCGACACCTTTGTCTTCGGCAACGGCGACGGCACCGACACCATCCTCGACTTTGAGGTCGGTATCGACAGCATTGGTCTGGTGGAAGGCGCGCTAATATTCGCTGACCTGACGATTACTCAGGAGGGTAACACCACCTTACTAGGCGTGGCGAGCAGCGGTGAAACGCTGGCCGTTCTCAACGGCGTGCAGGCATCAGCGCTGACAGAGAGCAGCTTTGAAGTCGTGGCCGATGTGTCGAATCCGGAGGAGGCAATGGCTTTGATTTAGACGCTACAAACTTAGCCGTCATGCAGTTTCTTACGGCGGCTAAGTTTTTCTTCTTGTTCTACTTGCTCTACAGAGGCAGCGCCCGAATCCGATTGACCCACTCTTTTGCTTCACTCGCCATCCAAATGAGTACCAAATTATCTACAACAGCTCGAATTGCCATTGACTGCGGAACAACAATAACTCCGGCGCTAGGTGCATCAATAATGCGATCTGCAAAATGCGTTGGCATCGTCTTGCGGTCATGCGTCACAAGTACTCGTTCTAACTTAGCTGTAACGCTTAGAACCTCTGGATCGCTGATTCCAATTAGCCCGCCTTCAGCAGCAGTCTGGAATTCCATTTCAGGTTCGGCGCGGCGACAGGCCTTGACAATAATTTGGTTTAAGTCTGCATCTGCCTGGAAACAGATCATTGCTGACCCACAGGCGCTCGTCTGGCTTGCATCAGCTTTTCGTAAAATGGTCGATCCTGTTCGCAAGTGGCTTCTCGAAGGGCAGCAAACTCTGCGTCGGCCTGTTGCAGGTAAGCATCAATTTCATCACGATGCCCTAAATAGTAAGCAATTGCCCCATAAACCTGCTCCAAGCTCAGCGCCGGAAAACACTCAGCAGCAATTGTTTCCGGTGTCAATCCCTGCAAAAACGTTACGACAATGGAATCTAGCGAAATTCGGGTACGAGCGATCCAGTAGACCCCCTCGCGTTGTTCTACATACTGACTCATCCCTAAATAACCCCCAAAACATGATGCCTACTGTAATTTATCATCCGGTAAGTTGTCTGGATCGATGCCTAGCGATCGCAAGCGCTCAGCCATCCGCTCAGCTCGCTGGCACTCGGCTTCAAACTGCTGCTCGGCGAGTTCGGCTCGTCGCCGCTCAGCTTCGACCTGCCGCTGTAGCCGCTCAACCTGAGCCTGCATCTGTGTAGCGCCGCCTCTGGAAATGGGTAGGGCTGCCCCTGTTTGCTGTGCCATAGCAGTACCTCAATTTCGATACCGCCAAAAGGCTGCCTGGTGCGGCCAATTCCCAGCCCAATCTCCGGCATCCAAAAGGGTTCGCCGATTTATAGCTGGTATTTGCCTTGGACAAGCTTATGTACCTCAAGGGGCTGATGGCGATCGCGCTCCCAATAAGCGGGGTTGTATACCACGTAAATCAATAGCGAGGAATCGGGAGGTTTGAAGACAACATCGCACGGTGCATCCGCCTTAATCGCAAGTTACGACCACTCTTTCTATTTACTTCTTAGGAGACTCTCAAATCATGGAACGTGAAGGTTATCAGTCAGGCGATAGTTTTGATCTCGTCACGCCACCGCCGACCTACGAAGGCGAACTCTCTTCTGGAGAACAGGCCAACGCCGTTTTTGTTGATCAGTTAGAAGGTGAAGCCCTTTTAGATGACCTGCAAGACGGCGGTTATGTCATCTACTTCCGCCACGCGCAAACCGAGCGCGACTTTGCCGATCAGGTGACAGCGGACGTCAACAACTTCTCTACTCAAAGAGTGCTGAGTGAGTTTGGCATCCAGCAATCCCTCGCGATTGGCGAAGGCTTTGAACTCGCTGACATTCCCTATGGTGAAGTGATCACCAGCGATTACGGTCGGGCGGTGAAGACAGCCGCGATCGCCTTTGGTGAATACCAAAAAGACTCCGACCTCAACTTCCTCCCCTTTGAGGACTACACTGACGCGCAGATTGAGGAAATGCGAGTCAACGTTACACCCTTCCTCACAGCGGTCCCGGAAGATGACACTAATACTATCGTCGTCGGCCATGATGATCTCTTTGAAGCCGGAACCGGCATCTACCCCGACCCCCAAGGCATCGCCTACCTGCTCAAGCCTGATGGTGACGGCAGTTTCGACATTGTTGCCAACCTGCTACCAGAAGAGTGGGTCGAACTCTCAGAATTTGCTGACGATGGCGAAGCAACCCCCATCCCCAGTGTCGATCCCATCCCCACCGACGGCGAAGACTCCAACGGCTGGACGCCCAGCGATAGCTTTGACTTCGTGACCCCACCCCCCACCTACGAAAGTGAACTCACTGATGGGGAACAAGCCAACGCTGACTTTGTTGACCAACTCGAAGGGGCTGCACTGCTCGAACAGTTGCAGGACGGCGGCAATGTCATCTACTTCCGTCACGCTCGAACCGAGCGCGACTTTGCTGACCAAGTCACCGCTGACGTTAATGACTTCTCCACCCAGCGAGTGGTTAGCGAGTTTGGTGTCCAGCAGTCGCTCGCGATCGCGGAAGCGATTATCTTAAATGCATTTAAGATAATCGCTTCCGCGATCGCGAGCGACTGCTGGACACCAAAC
>JBCBJE010000825.1:0-2648 GCA_038523735.1 Cyanobacteria bacterium J06626_18
ATAGCCGTTGTAAGACAAGCGATCTAAGGCAATTTGCTGCTGATAGAGGTAGAGCACGTCATTAGGGCGTTCCAGCACGGTGTAAATCTCAGTGAGGTCTTCCACAGCCTCGCGAGCAATGTTGGTCTGGTTTTGGCCAAATGCGGTGCTGTGAGCCGTGAGGTAGTAGGTGCGGGCTTGGGGCAAATCTTCCAAATCGCGGTAATTGCGGGCGATCGCCAGTAGCAGAGCTGGAATCGGCTGCACGGTGCTGGTAGTTTGGTACTGAGCTAAAAGTCGTCGCTGTAGACCCACGGTCGTACGGAGTTCGCCCGCATCTTGATAGTTACGAATGGCTCCCTGCAAATATTGCACTTGCTTAACGGGATCTTTGCCACTGTTGGCGACCAGCAAACTTTGATAGGTCTCGCCCGCGACTTCAAATCGAAACCAGCTTTCTTGCAAATTAGCTAGGTTTTCGAGTAGCCGCTGACGCTCTTCTTGATCACCCGCCTGGGCTGCTCGGACAATCAGTGTTTCGTAAACGGCGATCGCCGAATCAATATCGCGCAGCACTTCAAAGGTGGCGGCGACAGATTCCAAGAGCGGAATATCTAAGGGTTCTTGATTCAGCAGTTCCGTCTGAATCTGGCGTAGTCGTAGCGTGAGCAGCTGCGTTTCCTGACTGCGGGAATCTTCCCAAGCGCGCAGTCCAACCCGCTGCATCGCCTGAATTTCGGCTTCGTAGCCCAAAACCCGTCTTAGTCGGACCTCGCGCATCCACACCTGAAACGCTAGGTCGGTTTCGCCCTGAAAATGCAGACGTTCCGCTTCTGCCGCCAGCTCATCCAGGGCGGCTTCTAGCTCCACCTTCTCCAGGGGACTTAGCCGCCGCATAACGGGCAACTCAGGCAACAGCGGATCGCGGGGTTCCGTTAGTTCCGGATCGGCCAAAAACGGATCACGCACTTCAGCGGGCAGTGCCTGCGCCCAAACAACTATCGGTGCCCAAACCCAACCTGCTAGGGCCACACCCACGACTAACGATAGGCGCAGGCACTGACGAGACAAAAAATGCGACATAATTTTGAGCGACAGCAGTTTTTAACAGTTCCCTGCATGAAAGCAGCAGAGGGAACCAATTACGGTAACCTTAAGATCTTGCAGGATTCCTGCATAATTTCAACTGATTAAACGACTTTAGCAAGCCTGGTTTCCATGACTTTAGCGGCCACTCCTTCAACAACTGCATCGACTCGCACGATTTGTATCGGTTCCCGTAAGAGCCAGCTAGCCCTAGTGCAGACCCACTGGGTCCGCGATGAGTTACAGAAGCAATTCCCTGATGTGACGTTTGAAGTCAAGACCATGGATACCCAGGGAGACAAAGTTCTGGATGTCTCGCTCTCCAAAATTGGGGACAAAGGGCTGTTCACGCAGGAATTGGAAGACGGCATGTTGCAGGGCGACATTGACTTCGCCGTACATTCGCTGAAGGATTTGCCCACCCGCTTACCAGAAGGCCTAATGCTGGGCTGCATTACCGAGCGCGAAAATCCTGCGGATGCTTTGGTGGTCCATGCCAAACATCAAGATAAGCAATTGGACACGTTGCCCGAAGGTGCTGTGATTGGCACCTCCTCACTGCGACGACTGGCTCAGCTACGCCACCACTATCCCCACCTCACGTTCAAAGATATTCGCGGTAACCTCAACACCCGCCTCCGGAAGCTGGATGAGGGGCAATACGATGCCATCATTCTGGCTGTGGCTGGACTGGAGCGTTTGGGCATGGGCGATCGCATTCACCAAACCCTGTCCCCAGACGTCTCGCTTCATGCCGTGAGTCAGGGAGCCCTCGGTATTGAATGCCGGGAGGGTGATGAGGAAATTCTGGCCGTTATCAAGACCCTAGAGCACGAGACCACAGCCCATCGTTGTTTAGCGGAACGCGCCTTTTTACGCGAGCTCGAGGGGGGCTGCCAGGTACCCATCGGGGTAAACACGGCGATTGAAGGCGAAACCTTGACGCTGATCGGACTCGTTGCGAGCCTAGACGGTCAGACCCTAATTAAAGACCAGGTAAAAGGAGCCATCACCGAGGCTGAAACGATGGGAACTCAACTGGCTCAACAGCTCAAGTCGCAGGGCGCACAGGCCATTTTAGACGCCATCACCACAGCACACCGCTCCTAACGGGTTTGACTGGACAACTTAGCATCATGGATAACCCTAATAAGGCTGCTGCTGAAGCGATTGAGCTAACGCCAGCAGTGATTCAACGGGTGCAGGAAGGGGTTGCCGCCGCTCGGGATCCTCACGTTCAGGCACGGACTCAGGCAGCCTTAGCAAACATCGCCGCGATCGCCGATGGGCAATCCGATGCGCGGGTCAGCGGTCGTGTCCGTCGCTGGGTAATGCGCCGCTTCATACGCACCCTGTTTCACATTCAGATTGAGGGTTTCAAAAATATTCCGCAAGCGCCTGTGGTCCTGGTAGCCAACCATTTAAATCACCTGGATCCCTTTTTAATTCTGGCTTCGGTGCCCCATTGCCCCTACTACTACATCCTGGGTGATGCCCGTACCCTCTACAACAAGCGCTGGAAACGGTGGATTGTGGGCAATGCAGGCGGCGTAATTCCCTTAGAACGCTGGTGGAAAGAAGAA